>CAZXTI010000132.1:0-5376 GCA_964643565.1 uncultured Hyphomonas sp.
GCGTGTGCTCGAAATAGCGCTTTGAGAGCGTGTCCATGCCGTGGCTGTGCGTGCCCGCATTCAGCACGAACGAGAGCAGCATCGTATCGTCAATCGGGGCCACGTCTATTCCCACTGTGTGCAGGACGGTCAGATCATATTTAATGTTCTGGCCAATCTTTAAAACGGCAGGGTCTTCGAGCAGCGGCTTGATCAGGGCGACGGCGTCCTCAAGCTTTATCTGTTCGGGCGCAGCGGTTTCAAACATATCACCGGAGCCTTCCGGATCGACATGGGCGAGCGGAATATAGCAGGCTTCATTCGGCGCAATCGCAAGCGAGATGCCAACGAGATTGGCCGCCACCGCATCAAGACTGTCTGTCTCTGTATCAATCGCGATGACCTGCGCGAGGCGGGCCGCGTTGACCCATTTGATTAGGGCCTCTTTCGTGGTGACGGTTTCATATTTCTCCGCGTCAAATCCTTCAGCGCTCGGCGCAGCTTCCTCAATGACGCCTTCCAGTTCCAATGTCTCGCGCACGCGGCGGGTGATCGTGCGGAACTCCATCTTTTCCAAAAACCCAATCAGCGCGTCGGGGTCAGGGTCGGCCATGGCCAAATCTTCGACAGGGACGGTGAGCGGCACATCGCGTTTGAGCGTGACAAGGTCGCGCGAGATGCGCACCTGTTCGGCATTATCGATCAGGGTCTGGCGGCGCTTTGGCTGTTTGATCTCTTCAGCGCGTTCCAGCAGGGTTTCCACGTCGCCATATTCATTGATCAGGAGGGCTGCCGTCTTGATGCCGATGCCGGGCGCGCCGGGGACATTGTCGACGCTGTCACCTGCAAGCGATTGGACATCAATCACACGCTCCGGCCCGACGCCAAACTTCTCATGCACAGCGGCAATGTCGAGCGTTCTGTTCTTCATCGTGTCGAGCATGATGACGCGTTCGGTGACAAGCTGCATCAGGTCTTTATCCGAGGACACAATCGTGCAGCGCGCGCCTGCCTTATCGGCCATGTCGGCATAGGTCGCGATCAGATCGTCGGCCTCATAGCCTTCCAGTTCGAGCGCATGCGTAGCGAAAGCGAGCGAGGCTTCGCGGACAAAGGCAAATTGCGGTTTTAGGTCGGCAGGGGTCTCGTCCCGATTGGCTTTATAGTCGGGATACATGTCATTGCGGAATGTGTAGGAGCCTTTGTCGAACACACAGGCAAAATGCGTCGGGCGGTCCGGCCCCTTTAGCTCTTCGAGTAGCTTCCACAGCATATTGCAAAATCCAGCAACCGCGCCGACGGGCAGGCCGTCCGATTTGCGCGTCAGCGGCGGCAAGGCATGATAGGCGCGAAAGATATAGGCTGAGGCGTCTATCAGATAGAGGTGGCTGTCTTTATTAAACGGTGCTGAAGGCATGGCGCGCGAATCCCTTTTGTTGGGACTGGTTTAGCGCGCCGCGCGCTTCGCGTCACCTCAGATCATACGGGATCTGTTCCGTCTTGCATTTTATGGCCAATGTATAGGCTGGGCCTTGGGGGTGTTTTGCCGAGGCGAGCGTCTCTGAAGCAATGCCGGATTTATACAAGACATCATTATCGGTCATGCAGGCCGTGGTCATCAGCGCGAGAATTTCCCTATAGGATTTGGAGGCGTTGACCGCGCCGAAATCGGCTGCGTAATTGCGCTTGAACGGGCCGGAGGCAATGCGTTCCCCTGTCGTGGGGTAGAAGGTGATATAAGTGGTATATTCGTAATTGCGGTCACCCACGGACAAGACGCCGGGGATCGCTCTGAGCGCATCATAATGTTCTCCATTGAGCACATAGCCCGGCCCTGAAACAGGATCGAGAAAATATGTGCGGCCATTATCACTGAAGCATGCGGTCAGGGATGACAGGGCGAGCAGATGGAGGGTGGTTCTCATGGATGTCTCTTGATAACACATAAGTGAGCATATACTCACATTGGGTTTTTATCAATCCAATTAGCTCAATTGAAAGATTATTATGCCAATATACAAGCGTAGGTAGGGTTTATTGAGGGTAAAATATGTCACGACATAAAGCATTTGGAACGCGGCAGTCGCCGCTTATGGTGGATGTGCGTCAGCAGCGAAAAGCAGGACGCCAACCCACATCGGTATGGGAAGTATACTGGCCGTTTTTCACAGCCTTTTCGCTCGCGAGCCTGCTAATCGGTAGCGCGTTCATTTATCTATTTGCTTCGGTTTCCGGTAAGCTTGGCGCTCAGGCTTTATTGCTCGTCATCGTCTCGCCGGTCCTGCTGATCGGATTTGTTTTAATCTCATTTGTCTTTACCCGTTTGTTTTCTTCAATACGGGGCGGCGCAGAAACACTGGGGAATGTGACATTTCTAACAGCGACAGGGGTCGGGTTTAAAATTGGCGGACTTGTTGGTCTGGCCGTTTTTCTATGGGTCACGCCGGACGTGTTTGGGGATCCATTTGCAGGAAACCCAAGTGCGAAGAGCTCTGTAATTGCTCAGCTGATATTGAAGGCCATAGGCTTTGTCGGACTGTTTGGAATGATCGGATCAAGGCTCGAAAACTATCTGCGCCCAGAAAAAGCATCTGATGCCCAGACATCCCGCGCTGAGGCAAGCAGAAAAGCAATCACAGGGCCAGCTTTGCCTAAAAGCATACAATGGTTGATCGCGAAATGGCCTTATTTGGCGGCGCTGAGCCTTGCTGGTATATCCATCATCACACGTTTTATACAAATGGCATTCGATGCTGGAGGCGCAAACTTCAGTGGATTGAGCGGCGCATTGATTTTCAGCGTTCTTGTATGGTGTGTAATGACATTTTACTTCAAGACGCTGGATAAGATCATTCGCGCAATGTCCGGCGCCTACGGGTTTTATGTCGGCGTGAAATAATCAACCCCTAGCCGAGCATGCGCGGCGCAATCCAGAAGCCGATCGCGGTAATGATTGCTATGCCGAGGAGATTGACCCTCAATCCAGCCTTGATCATCGCGCCGACGGGCACTTTGTCGGTGGCATAAATGATCGCATTTGGCGCGGTCGCAACCGGTAACATAAATGCGCAGGAGGCTGCGACCGCAGCCGGTGCAAGCAGGCTTGCAGGCGCGACCCCAACGGCAACTGCGAGCGCGCCGAGAATAGGGGCCAATGTCGTCATGGTTGCGACATTCGAGGTTAGCTCGGTCAGGAAAATGACCAGCGCGACCACCATCGCGATAAACACAATTGGCGGTAAGAAGGAGAGCCCGCCGAGCTGTTCGCCAAGCCAGAGCGAAAGCCCTGTCTCGCGCACGGCCGATCCAAGCGCGATACCGCCGCCAAACAGGATGAGTACGCCCCATGGTAGTGTTTCGACTTCGCGCCATGTCAGCAATGCACGGCGTTCGCCTCCGCCCGCCGGAAGCGTGAACATCAGCATTGCGCCTAACATGGCGATCATCATATCGACCTGCGCCCCGCTATAGCCCTGCAAAATTGGCCAACCCGCGCGGGCCAGTGCATTCACGAGGCCGAGCCGTGCCACCCATAGAAAAGCAATAAAAGCAAAGATCAGTGCGGCGCGCTTTTCAGGGCCGCTAATCTTACCGAGTGCTGTCTTTTGTTGCTTTACCGCAGCGTGCGCCTTGTCGCCATCAGCAAGGCTCGGCAAACCGCGCGTCACGCTCCACCACGCAGCCGGAACCAGAAGCAACATGGCTGGCAAGCCAAACCCCATCCATGCGGCAAAGCTGATATCGCTACCAGTGGTTTCGGTCAGGAAATCCAGCGCGATGAGATTGGTCGGCGTCCCGATCGGGGTGGCCACGCCGCCAATGCTGGCTGCATAGCAAACGCCCAGCAGGAGCGCGGTTGTAAACCGTCTCGTCTTATCGCCAAGCGCATCTGCCGCCACCAGCGCAATCGGCACCATCATCAGCGTGGTCGCCGTGTTTGAAATCCACATAGAGGGCAGGGCCGTGGCCGCCATGAACCCAAAGATGAGCGCTTTGGGCGCGGTGCCAACGCGCGAGACAATGTTCAGGGCAATGCGCTTGTGTAGCCCCCAGCGCTCAATGCCGAGCGCAATGATAAAACCGCCGAGCAGTAAGAGCACAATATGATGGGCATAGTTCGCCCCGATCGCGCGCGGCGTTCCAGCCCCGATAAGCGGCAATATGATCAAAGGCAAAAGAGATGTCGCCGGGATCGGGATCGGCTCGGTTGCCCACCAGATCGCCATCCAGACGGCCAGCGCACCCGTGGCCCATGCAGCAAAGGTTAGCCCTGCTGGAGGTCCAGCCAGCAGCATAAGCGCGGCGAGCGCAGGCCCGGCCACAAAACCGACTTTCTTGACGATAGATCTCTCCATCCCGTCACATCACGCGGGTCGGTGCTAAAGGTCAAGCAATTGCGCAAAACCAGTTGCCATTCTGCGCCTGCTCGCGCATGTCTGGGGGCAAGTCTTGTGGGAATGAGGTGATGGCGAAACTCTATTTCAATTATTCAGCGATGAATGCGGGCAAGTCTGCGATACTGCTTCAGTCCGCGCATAATTATCGCGAACGGGATATGCATGTGCTTTTGATGAAGCCAGCGCTCGATACGCGCAGTTCAGCTGGAGAGATTGCCTCACGGGTTGGATTATCCGCGCCCGCTGATGGGTTTCAGAGCGATACAGATGTCGGCGCACATATTCTTCGCGAACATGCCAAAACCCGGGTCGCCTGTGTTCTGGTCGATGAAGCGCAATTTCTGACCGAAGCACAAGTTTGGCAATTGGCCAGCATCGCGGACGAACACAATATTCCGGTCATGTGCTATGGGCTGCGAACGGATTTTGAGGGCGAACTCTTTCCCGGTAGCAAGGTTCTGCTCGCCATCGCCGATGATTTGCGGGAAATCCGCACAATTTGCTGGTGTGGCCGCAAGGCGACGATGAATTTGCGCATCGATGCAAAGGGCGAGGCGGTGCGCGAGGGCGAGCAGATCGAGATTGGCGGGGATGACCGTTATATCGCGCTGTGCCGCGCGCATTTCCTGTCAGGTTCGGTGTCTCAAGGTTAACAATAAGCTACTTATGGTAGTTTAAATTTACAAAATTCTCGTTTAGGTTGACAAGACGTCTTTCTTGCGGAATCCTGCTTGCACAAACAAGAAGGGAGAAAACGATGAAGCTATCAGACTTATTTACAATGGTTGAGCACAGACCGGATCTGCAAATGGATGTTGCTGACATTATGGCCCGCATGGTTCAGGGCGGAGATCTGGATACAACTGCTTGCTGCTGCTGTTGTTGCTGTTTCTAAAATTTTACCGCGAGCAAATGGATAGGATCCGGGTGGGTGCTTGAGCCTGATGGCGCATGCCCGCCCGGCCTTTTTATACAATTAGATAGGATAGAGGTTCATGTA
>CAZXTI010000133.1:0-5375 GCA_964643565.1 uncultured Hyphomonas sp.
ATTTAAAACCGGCGCGGGCCATGGGGATGACGACGATTAAGGCGCTCTCTGAAGAGCAAATTCTGCATGATTTGGCACAGGCGAGCGGCTTTGCATTTGATTAAACAACTTCTCGCCTTGCTGCTGGTCAGCATGTTGATGGCATGTGGGAACGGACAGCCAGAGCAGGGTCGGCAACAAGAAGCTGAAGATCGCGCACCAGCCCCGCCAGTGCGTGCGCCGGAACCTCTACCAACAGAGCTGACCCCGGACGCGCTGGCAATGCAGGAGCAAATCCTCAACGTAACGGGCCGTGACAGTTTGCGCCGCTTTGCCGAGCTGGCAGAACAGGCACCTGATTTTGCGTCTAACTTTGATGGCATTGCACATTTCGAACACTGGTCATTGCTGCGCCGAACAGGGGTGGACCCTTTGCGCAATATTGAGGAGTTGTTCGCGCTACCTTTCGGCACGCGGCAAGTCGGCGCTGAGGTCTGGTTCATATGGCCTGATTTTGCGGCGACAGACCCTGGCGAACTTGTGCCAGAAAAGCTGAGTTTTCGTGACCGCGCGCGCTTGCTGGAGATTCTTGGCGAGGAGGGACTGGCGCGCCTTCGCGCAAGCGGGGTTTATCCGGGGCTGCGAACAGCGATTAGTGACAGTGGCCGCTGGGTTTATTATGTGAATGATATTGGACAGAGCGAGACATCAAGCAATGAGTAAGATTGGAGCAAGCGTCGCAACTGAGCGTCTTAAGGGATGGCAAGTTCATGCCGGAGAGCGGGACGCGATTGAAAAGGCCTATGCCTTTGCAGATTTTAAAACGGCGTGGGGATTCATGTCCGCTGCCGCACTCAAGGCTGAGCAGATGGATCATCATCCTGAATGGTTCAATGTGTATGGACGTGTTGAGGTTACACTTACAACGCATGATGCTGGCGGGGTGACGGAAAAAGATACGGAACTTGCTGGTTTTATGGATGCACTCGCAGCAAAGCTTATGAGCTAGTAGCCCTGTGCTTCAGCGCTGGCAGCTAGAACAGTAGAAACTGGAACGGCCACTCTGCACGATGCGCTTGATAGGGTTTTGGCATTTTTTGCAAGGCTCGCCTTCACGGTCATATACATCGAATGCGTGTTGGAAATAACCGAGCGACCCATCTGTGCTGGCAAAGTCGGAAATGGATGAGCCGCCAGCATCGATCGCTTCGGCGATAATGGCATTGATCGCAGGACTGAGGCGCTCGGCACGTTTTCCGGCTATGGTCGCGGCTTTGCGTTTTGGCGATATACCCGCGCGGAATAGCGCCTCGCAGACATAGATGTTTCCCAAGCCTGCGATGATTGATTGGTCGAGCAGGGCCGTTTTGATGGGCGTGTTTTTTCCGCTGAGCGCGCCGCTCAAATAGTCAGCGTGAAATCCGTTTGACAGAGGTTCAGGGCCAAGTGTCTTTAGGCGCGGATATGTGTCGAATGTCTCCGCCGGCCATAACTCCATAAATCCAAACCGGCGTGGATCATTATAGGTGACACGTGCACCGCCTTCGATGTGAAAGACGACATGGTCGTGCTTTTCGTTTGTATGTGTATCGATGGCGAATTGCGCCGCCGCGCCGCCATCAATTGTGAAGCGCCCGGACATGCCAAGATGCATGATGAGAACCTCGCCTGAAGAAAGCTCAGCGGTCAGGAACTTTGCAGACCGTCCAAGCCGCATCAGCTTTGTACCGGACACGCGGCTTTCGAAGTTTTCAGGAAAGGGGAAACGCAAATCTGGCCGACGTGCTTCTAGCCGCTCAATCTTGCGCCCCTCCATCACAGGAGCGAGGCCGCGGCGTACAGTTTCAACTTCAGGCAATTCAGGCATAAAGCCCCTCTAGCATGAAATTGGCCGTGATGTGTATGGGGTCTAAATGCAGGCGGGTTAAGCTGCGATGCGGGCATCAACGATTTCGGTCAGCGATACGCCAAGCTCGCCATCAGCAATGACCAGCTTTCCGCGCGCCATGAGCCTGTCTGACACGTAAACCTCTATCGGATCCTTGGCAGCCGCTTCTAGCGCGACAATTTCGCCGGGCTCCAGGGCCATCAATTCTTCAATCGACATTTTCGCGGTGCCCAGAACCACGTCTACGCGTACCGGAACATCCATCAAGGAGCGGGCAAGGGCAGGGTTAGCTGGCTGGGTCATGCGATGTCCTTATTGGCCATATGAAGCGAAAAAGAGAGTATTTGCCTGAAATGGTTACTGATCTGCAAACAAGTCGCGTTGGCCATTGACGATATTTACGCAGGTATCTGTGATCAGGCCTTTTATTTCGCTCTTTTCAGGATGTGCCAGATGGCTTGCGTCAAGGCAGGCTGCGAGCTGGACGAGGTTTTCCAGCGCCGTTTTTAGCTGTCCTGAGACGGCGTCCATGCGTGCTGTGTGCGCTGTTTCAAACTGCACCTGTGCGGCGGCTAGGCCTTCTGCGCGGGCAGTTGAGAGCAATTGTGCAAGTTCGCTCGCGGTGACAGAGACCACATCAGCCGTATCGGTTGTCGGCTCAGGCGGGGGTGTGAAATCGCTGCGAAACGCGAAGTCTGAAACTGTTTTTACGGCTGTGCGTTTCATGAGATTAGATCCTCATCGAGATCGCTACCGGCTGGCAGAATTTCGCCGGCCACCATCAAGCGGCGCGCAAGATCGACCAAGAGCGCGCGGGCAGCTGCAACATCTGTGCGGCGTTGCGGGCCAAGGGCAGCAATGTCTTCTTGTAAAACGTCTCTTGCGCGGGCGGTCATGTTTCGCAAGAAAGCATCGGCAACCGGGCCCGTGACACCTTTCAATGCGAGGATAAGTGTCGCGCGCTTGGCATTTGCGAGAAGGGTTTGTAGTCCTGCTGGTGTTAGGCTGGCGAGGTCGTCAAACCCGAACATCAAATCCTTGATGCGCTTATTGGTGCCCGGCTCAATTGTGTGCAGCGCTGTCAAGAGTGTTTCGCATTTGCCCTCTGGCAGAGCTTCAAAGATGCGTGCAACTGTGTCTTGGGTCGGCGCGATCTGGGTGGGTTCATTAAGGCTAAGATGCTCAGAATAGTTCTTCTCAATCACAGAAACTGCTCTGGGAAGCGGCGCGCCGGTGTGCAGTATGCGGTGCAAAATATCAGTCGCGAGCAGGGCCGGGACGCGTTGCACAAAGCCTGCTGCGGCAGGTGGATCAATGCGCGTCAACATCAGTGCGATGAGCTGGGGATGCTCGTCTGACAATAGGTTGACGAGGCTGTCCGGCTCCATGGATGACAAGTGCCGCCACACGGATGTTTTTTGATATTGCTCCGTCATTTCACTGACATAGTCGCTGACGACATCTAGGCCATCACTTATTGGCTCGCCGAGTGTATTCATGGCTTCGGATAAGCTGGCGGCATCTTGTGGATCAAGTTCGTTCCAAACCTCAGCCGCATTTGCGCCGAGTGAATGTAATAAATGCGCGGACCGGGCCAGTCCGGTGTGCGTATTATCATGGTGCTGGGTCATGTCGTGCTCTCATCCTGACGCAGCCATTTTCGAATGATTAGCGCGGTCTGTTTCGGGTTGTTTTCAGCAAGCTTGTTTGCCTGGCTTAAGGTCTGGCTTTGCGCAGGCCTTGGATGCTGGCGCGCGGGCTGTGCGATGGGCGCGCGCGGGCCTACGCGGCTAAGTGTACTTCTGGTGATGCGATCATCATCATTCGCTGGCTCAATCGTGTCGTCATCAGCGGGTTCAGGTCTGGCTGATACCGCAATCCGTAGTGATAAGGCAGACAATACAAAGAGGAGACCTAGCTCAATCAACGCGCTTTGTTCGGGGCGACCGGGGGTGCCGGTGGCAAAAGGATATTGGCGGATCGTGGGCGGGGGCGCGTCAGGATAGAGGGCGGCAGTGAATTGTCTTATTTTGCTGGCATCTGCTGCGCTTAAGCCATTTTCAGCGCCATCAATTAGAATGAGTGCTGCGCCAGTATCTGAGATTGCGATGCGGGTCGTGAGCGCGCCTGTCACCGTCTCGACCAATGCTGTGAGGGCGGGCGCGGTTGATTGCGCAGGCGTGTTCGTAAACGTGCCGACCGCGCGCCAGCCAAATAGCCCGAAAGCGAGTATGCAAATACATACAGCAATATCCCGGTGCCCAGCGGGCCGGGATCTTACTTTAGATCGCGCATATTTCTCCGACACGTTATGCCCTTGTCTTGCACCCTTAACGAAAGGGCGTTCCAAGCAAAGTCATACCGCAAAGAGCGTAAACGCGGCTTTAACCAATCAGCATGTGATTGCAATCAGTTCGCGCGGCGATATTGCTGCAATCGGGTCGCGCGCAAGCCTTTTGGGCCATGATTATTGTAAAGCCGTTGCCAGCCGGAGAATTCTTCTTCCGACAAGGCGTAGCGTTTACAAGCGTCTTCTTTTGTCAGAAGACCACCTGAAACCGCCGCAACAACCTCGGCTTTGCGGCGTGTTACCCAGCGTTTAATGCCGGGTGCAGGCAAATCGTCGATGGTCAAAGGCTGGCCATTCGGGCCAGCTACACTCATCACATAAGCATTCTGCTGTGTCATTTTATCTACCTCATTATACAAGACATTTCTTGCCCCGTGAGAAAGACCATACAGGAAGGGTTTTAAGGTGAGGCTGAAGCGAACCTGTGAGTTTTGATGAAAATTCGTCAGGTCTTTTCCGGTTGCGTTTGCACTTCGTTTGGAAAGCTGTGCCGGATTGAACCATGAACGTCCGTTCAGCTTCGTTTCTAAAGAAAACAAGCCTGATTTTTCCACATTTCGCGCTTTACGCCGATTTTGCGCGCCACACCTAAAAAATTTATTTTCCGAATTAATTCGCCTATTCTGTATATGCGCTTACAGTTTTTGCGATAAAGCCGCCGCCGAGTATGCGGCTTTTGCCTGCCGGATCGTACAGCACGCAAGCCTGTCCGCGCGAGACGCCTTCTTCGGCTGCATCAAAGCGTACAGCCGGGACGCCATCCCTATAATATAGGCGTGCAGGCAAAGGCTCGCGTGTCGAGCGCACACGGGCAAGTACAGGGGTTTCAGTTGCGCAAGCCTCCTCCAGCGACGTGTCGCCGAGCCAGTTTAACTCTTCCAGTGTCAGTGCGGCGGTGAGTAGCGCTTCACGCGGGCCGACATAGACCCTGCGCGCCGGGGCATCGATTTTGACCACATAAAGCGGATCACCGACGGCCACGCCAAGGCCGCGCCGCTGGCCGATTGTGTAGTGAATGACGCCCTGATGCTCGCCCAAGACGCGCCCGTCAAGATGCACAATCTCGCCGCCGCGCCCGGAGCCGGGACGGATCAGCTCTACGACTTTGGCGTAAGAGCCCTCCGGCACAAAGCAAATGTCTTGGCTATCCGGCTTGGC
>CAZXTI010000134.1:0-2056 GCA_964643565.1 uncultured Hyphomonas sp.
GCTGATACTGCTTGAGAAGTGCGTTTTTCGGCTGGGTCAGAATTGAGATCAAGGCATCTTCGTCCAGATCTTCCAGCGTTGCAATCACAGGCAAACGGCCAATGAATTCCGGGATCAAGCCGAACTTTTGTAGATCTTCCGGCTCCGTCTCCCGAAGGACTTCGCCCGTTTTACGCTCTTCAGCGTCTTTGACTTCCGCGCCAAAACCAATGCTGGCCTTGTCACCGCGTGAAGAAATAATCTTGTCGAGGCCAGCAAATGCGCCGCCGCAGATAAACAGGATATTCGTTGTGTCCACTTGCAGGAATTCCTGCTGGGGATGTTTGCGTCCGCCTTGCGGAGGAACCGCAGCAACGGTGCCTTCCATGATTTTCAGAAGCGCCTGCTGAACGCCCTCGCCTGAAACATCGCGTGTAATGGATGGATTATCTGACTTGCGGGAAATCTTGTCGATCTCATCGATATAAACGATACCGCGTTGCGCGCGCTCAACATTATAGTCAGCAGCCTGCAACAGTTTCAGAACAATATTTTCAACGTCCTCGCCGACATAGCCAGCTTCGGTCAGCGTTGTTGCATCGGCCATTGTGAACGGCACATCAATGATGCGCGCCAATGTCTGCGCCAAAAGCGTCTTACCGCACCCGGTCGGGCCGACAAGAAGAATATTTGATTTTGCCAGCTCAACCGCATCATTCTGCGAGGCGTGAGACAAGCGCTTATAATGGTTGTGGACAGCCACGGACAGGATACGTTTGGCAAAGTCTTGCGCAATCACATAATCGTCGAGCACATCGCAGATTTCCTGCGGCGTCGGAACGCCTTCGCGTGAGGATGCAATTGCGGTCTTATTCTCTTCGCGAATAATATCCATGCACAGCTCAACGCACTCATCACAGATGAATACAGTTGGTCCCGCAATGAGCTTCTTCACCTCATGCTGGCTTTTACCGCAAAATGAGCAGTAAAGGGTGTTTTTGGATTCGCCGCCGGAGCCGTTTTGTTTCGTCATACAATCCTCAGTGCCCGATAAAATTTAACACATCACTTACAAATCTATTTATCAGGTGTGTTCATAATAAGATGCATCGGCGACCAGACAAGTGCGCCGATATAAACTTATGTAACAAAATGAGGTAAGAAACAGTAAAAGAAGCGTGTTTTATTCGCTTTCATCGTCGCCGCGCGGCTCATAAACCTTATCGACAATACCAAATTCCTGCGCCTGATCGGCATTCATAAACGTATCACGGTCAAGCTTCTGCTCGATTGCATCGTATTTTTGCCCCGTGTGTTTGACGTAAATTTCGTTCAAACGGCGCTTTAGATCAACGATTTCCTCTGCGTGACGCTCAATATCCGTTGCCACACCGCGATATCCGCCGGAGGGCTGGTGAACCATAACGCGCGCATTTGGAAGCACCATACGCATGCCAGCCTGCCCGGACGCCAATAATAGCGACCCCATGCTTGCAGCCTGTCCGATACACACTGTTGCAACTGGGCAACGCACATACTGCATTGTGTCATAAATCGCTAAACCAGCCGTCACATAGCCGCCCGGCGAGTTGATATACATATAAACTTCTTTTTTAGGATTCTCTGATTCTAGAAAAAGAAGCTGCGCCGTGACAGAGGTTGCCACCCCGTCATCAATCCCGCCTGTGATGAAAATGATGCGCTCTTTAAGCAGCCGCGAATAGATGTCATAGGCCCGCTCGCCGCGGCTAGTTTGCTCGATGACGGTTGGGGTCAGATTAAACCCGGTTTCACGCTGGTATTCCATGATCTGATGAACCTTTTAAATGAGTCGTTCTTTAGCGATGTATATGGCCGACAAGATGGGGTTTGTCTATGTCATTACAACGCACCCGCGCATCAAATCCTTTCCATTCTGTGTGCGACCTGCAATTAAACCACTAAAGTATCGCCCACCTAACCCGCGAGAGTCGTCAATGTCACAATCAAGTCCGGTTTTCATTGTCGGCACAGGCCGGTGCGGCTCAACGCTTATGTCGAACCTCATCAATCTCCATCCAGACATTCTCAGCCTGTC
>CAZXTI010000134.1:2156-3574 GCA_964643565.1 uncultured Hyphomonas sp.
CGCCGCTTCGGCATCGACCTGCTCAAACCGCCCTTCCGCTATTCAGACAGCCGCCTCATCGCAACCTTCTCGCGCCAGTTCATCTCCCTGCTCCCGGTTGAGCGTTATCTTGACACCGTGCCCGAGGCAGCTGCTGCCGGACGCTTCTGGTCGGCGATGATCCAGCAAGGCCTGAAAGAACTCTCCGCCGTCCCACAGGAGAATGTCCATACCATGACCTATACAGATCTCGTTGAACGTCCGCGCGACACGCTGGAAAAATTCATCAATTTCGCTGCGCCCGATATGGACCATGAAGCATGGCTCGATGAAGCGTCAAAAATCCCAAAAAAGAGCGCACCAAAATGGCAAGAACTGCCCGCAGCCGAACTTGCTGAGCTTGAAGAGGCTTGCGCTGTGGGAGCGAAACTGCTCGGATACACTTGATGTAGCGTTCGGGAGAATCAAAATGCGCAATCTCGGTAGAAGCCTCTTGCTAAGTCTTGTCACATGCGGGGCTGCTTTTGCCAGCCACGCTCAGGAAACGCCGCGTGATGTCGTCGACGCTTTGTTTGATGCCATGCGCGCAGGTGACGGCGAAGCTGTCCGTGATGTTGTTGCAGACCAAGCCCCCCTCATGCGCATCGAAGCCGATGGCAGCGTGCGTGACAGTTCTTTTGATGGCTGGGCCGATTGGGTCGACGTTCAAAACGAAGGTGACGCCGACGAGCAGATCTTTGCCGTTACCGTCCGCGAGCACGGCAACCTTGCCAGCGTCTGGGCGCCTTTCTTATTGTACTATAAAGGCGAACTTGCTGGCTGCGGCGTCAATCAATTCACGCTCGCACGCGCCAAAGACACATGGCAGATCATCCACGGCATCGACACCCAAGACGGCGCAGATTGCGCAACCTTTAAAGCGCGCTACGCAAAAAGCGATTGAGCCGACAAAACGAAAGCCGCCAGATAAATCTGACGGCTTTTCGCATTAGAATCTGAAAGTGAAGCCTCTGAGGCTTAAGCGTCCTCAACCTCGGCAAATAAGTCATCCTTTGAAACTTCCTTATCGGTCACCTTAGCAACCTCAAGGATGTGGTCGACAACCTTCTCTTCATAAATTGGTGCACGCACCTGAGCCAAGGCCGCCGGGTTCTTCTGGAAGAATTCGACAACTTCGCGCTCTTGTCCCGGGAAGCGCCGCGCTTCGGCAATGACAGCCTGCTGAACCTCTTGATCGGTAATTTGCACATCAGCGATACGTCCAATTTCAGCCAGCACCAATCCAAGGCGAACACGCCGCTCAGCGATTGCGCGGTATTCTGTTTTTAGCTCGTCGTCAGATTTCTTGGAATCTTCCTCGTCCAGATTACCCGCTTCTTTCTCTTGCTGAAGCTGCTGCCAGATTTGATCGAACTCCTGCTCAACCATTTTCTGCGGCA
>CAZXTI010000134.1:3674-5360 GCA_964643565.1 uncultured Hyphomonas sp.
TTTTGCAAAGCTTCTTCAACTTGCTCATCAGCAACAGGTGAAATCGGGCGCTCGACCTTCAGCTTTTTGATATCGGTCGGTTCAAAATCCGGCATGATGTCAACATTCAACGAATACGACAGATCGGCTTTACCTTCGAGCACCTGCTCAATATCGCCATCCATTTGCACATCAGGCTGTGACGCCGGACGAACAGACGCATCTTCCATTGCCTTCTGATTGGCTTCAGCCACAAGGCTTTCAATCAGCTCGCTCATGATCGACTTGCCGAACATTTTCTTGACGTGCGCTTTTGGCACTTTGCCCGGGCGGAACCCTTTCAGGTTCATTTGCGGGCGAATCTCTTCGATCCGGCTATCGAGCTTTTCAACAAGATCTGAGGCTGGCACGACGACTTTAAATGTCCGGCTAAGACCCTCAGCATTGGTCTCGGTCACTTGCATAATAATTTGTCCTTCGCCGTCTTGTATTTCGCACACAATTTGGCGTGTTAAATCTCTATTAAAGGGGCGGCTTATGTCACACCGATTGCGCCATGTCCATGTCGCCGATGCGCTTGTGCCAAATGCCCAATCCAAGCGCAAGCCCGAACATGCCCCCATTTCGGGAAATTTTGCTTGATTACCGGTAGGGAAAACGCCGCAATACTACCCAAATCACAATGCCGACAAACAAAAACAAGACGCAAAACCCATATAGAAAGGCGCAAAATGGTCGTTGAATACGCAACAAAGGGCCGCGTGGCCATCATCACGCTAAACCGCCCCGAAGCCAGAAATGCCGTCAATGCAGCCGTCGCGAGCGGCCTTGAAAAAGCGCTAGACGATTATGAAGCCGACCCGAATCTATGGGCGGCAATCCTGACCGCAAACGGCAAAGCCTTCTGCGCTGGGGCAGACCTGAAAGAAATTGCGGCGGGCAATGCAGGAGGCCTCAGCACCGAAAAAGGCGGCTTTGCAGGTATCGTGTCGCGCGATCGGACCAAACCTCTCATCGCCGCAGTGACGGGTAGCGCACTGGCTGGCGGTACCGAAGTCGCCCTCGCCTGCGATATTATCATCGCCGCTGAGACCACCATATTCGGACTGCCGGAGGTGAAACGTTCGCTCATCGCTGCTGCGGGGGGACTTTTCCGCCTGCCCCGTGCGATCGGCATGGCACCTGCTTTGGAATGTATCCTGACGGGCGACCCCTTATCCTCTGAGCGCGCCTATCAGCTTGGCATGGTCAATCAGGTCTGCCCAGCAGAAGACGTAATGGATGCAGCCTTTGCGATGGCAGACCGCATCTGCGCCAATGCGCCCCTCGCCGTGCAAGGCAGTATGCAAGTGGCCAAGCGCGCCTTCATGGATGATGACGCGACCCTATTCAAATCCGGCGGCAAAGCCTTTGGAAAAATCCTCGGCAGTGAAGATTTCAAAGAAGGCCCACGCGCTTTCATCGAAAAGCGTCCACCAAACTGGCAAGGCAAATAAGCCGCGTTATAGCTGTGATGATTTATCCGCCTGGCAGGGGCACCAGGATTTGAACCCGGGACCCTCGGTTTTGGAGACCGATGCTCTACCAGCTGAGCTATACCCCTTCAGGCGGAACGCCCTTGTGCCTGAAACTTGCAGGCCGCGCAATACACGCACAAAAAAAGGCCGCTCTGTTTTTCCAGAGCGGCCTTTAAAATTAGTGTGGGCT
>CAZXTI010000135.1:0-5349 GCA_964643565.1 uncultured Hyphomonas sp.
GCCCGCGCGATTGTGCCCTTGCCAGAAGCCAGCGTGCCATCAATTGCAATAATCATATGCAGGAGGTGTGAGAGGGGGAGGGATTTGTCAAGCTTTAGAGCGCCCGCTATTCCACCGTCACGCGCATGGCGCACGTATCGATAGCATTCGTTAGCTCATCTGTGGCGCGCTTGTTTTCGAAACGAAACCTCGCCTCATATACACCCGGTTCGGAATAAGTGTGCGACAGTTTCAGTGTGCGTTGATCTGCGCCGACGGACCAACTATCGCGTGACCATGCAGGCTTTACGTCCTGTTCAACAGAGCCGTCCCCCCAGTCCATCTGATAGACGAAGTTTTCAGATGCGCGATACCGCATAGATATGCTGGTCTCTTCTCCGACCGATATGGTTTTATCCCTGAAGGGGCAGATTGTTGTCTGCTGTGGACGTAGGGCGCTGAGCGTGATGTCCATGCGCGTCTCATTGAGTAACTGCCCGGCCTGATCTGTCGCCGTCAGTGTAATGATGGCTGGCACACTATCGCGCCCGGCTAATACTTTGCGTGTTTCGGCGAGGCGATCCTTCGACGCCGGGAGGAAAATCAGCGTGGTGCCATCATGTGCAATGCCTGTTATGGTGTGCTCGGTGAGTATTGCCCCGTCGGGCCATGCCAACTGCATAGTCAAATCCATGACCGCGCTTGGTTGGTGGTCAATATAAAGGCGTTGAGCATCATAAGGGAGTGTGAGTGTTCCGCCGTCGGCCGGTTGCGGGGTGTTAAGTGCAAATGTAGTTTCGCTATGCACGGGGTCACCGGTCACGGTGATTGTCGCCGATTGCTGACCTGTTGGATGTCTCCCATCGGCGGGTCCGACCCGCCAATGCCTCACGGTGATCTCATAGGTGCCCGGCACGGTGTATGTGTGGACGCCGAAGGGCGGGCAGGGCGTATTCGCAACCAGCGGTACATTAGAATTAGGCGTCACTGAGCCATCGCCCCAATCAATCTCGATCCCATGGCTGCTAAAGCGTAGCGGTTGAACACAGTCTCCATCGCGTCCGGTATTTATTGTGCGAACGGTAAAGGGGGCTTTGCCGCTCAGCGCGCTAAGTTCAAGCTTTGGCTGGGTGGGTTCAGGGGAGGCTGGCGCTGGCGCCGTAGTCGCGGGTGGTGTCTGCGCTGTTGTGGCTTCATCACACGCCGCCAAACCGGCCAATCCTGCCAGCAGCATAAGCATATGCGTTCTGAATTTGCGTGTGCGCGCGGCGCGGCGGTGCGTTATTTGCTTATATTGATCGGACATAACCCCTCCTTATTGGCCCATATTGCTGAAAAATAAGTCAGAATTATGATCTTTCCATCGATTGGGGAGGCTTGAAAAACCCAAACCCCCCGCATGGGCGAGGGGCCGGGCAAGCACACGGAAGGAAGGGTCGTTCAAGCCGTGTGCTTTTTGCGGGGACGCTTACAAAGAGACGAAGCTGAGCTGCAATCCATCTGCAAAAGACGCGTCCAGTGTCATCTGCAAACTACCGGCTTCCAGAGAAACGCCGCCATTAAAAGCTGAGAGAGTGGTAAGCCCCAGAATGATGCCGGCGGTGGCAAGGCCAAAGATAAGCTCTTTGCGAAGTTTGCCGCGTGTATTGTGCGGTCGGTTATGTATGGTCTGCCTTGCTTGAACCGGCGTCTCTGTTCTGATCTGTGTGAGACGAACGATAGTCATATTCTTGATGTCCTTCTTGTTTGTAGAGGTCGAGGTCTAATTGCGTTCCAGGTCGCGAAATTCCTTGCGCAAGCGCCAGTCCTCAGAGGTGACGTTACGTTCCAGTTTTTGCAGACGGTCTTCCAGATCCATGAATGTGTATTTCAAGTTTCCGAACGTGGCTGTTGGCCGGTCTGAGACGCCGCGCCAAAAGGCTTCTTCTTCGGCGGAGACGGGCGCGCGGCCATAAGGTTCTTTGGGCACGATCACCATGGCGACAAGATAGGCGATGACTGTTGTGCCTGTCGAAATTGCCAGGACGATTGCGAGGATACGGACAAGTGTCACATCCCATCCAAACCGGTGGGCCAGTCCGCCGCAGACACCGGCAATCACTTTGTCAGTCCGCGAGCGATAAAAACGCTTTGGGTTAGGTGATCGATTATAATCATATGAGCGGGGCATTATTAGTCTCTCCTATAGTCGGGGTCTGTGGAATAGCGCGGGGAGTTTTTCTCCCCGTCACTGATTAGCGCTTCGAGTGCTTCGATACGGTGTTCCATACGCTTTGCTGATCGCCAGAGATCTTCCATGATCTTTTCATCATCTGGTTTTAGCGTCTTCTGGCTTCTCCAGACCGTGATGTAGTGAAAGAACAACCACGGCAGGAAAACAAAGATAGCCAGTACAGTGATGACGACGATTGGGATAACTTCTTCAGGCATTATTCGTTCGCCGCTTTAGAGGGTTTAGTTTTGACCGGCTTGGCGCGTTTCGCTTTCAGCGCTTGCAGCTCAGCTTCGATGCTTTCATTGCGCTCTAGGGCGGCAAATTCAGCTTCAAGGCTTGGCTCGCGGCCACCGATTGTGTCGGCATAGGCCTCCATCTCGTCGACCTTACGCTCCACGCTTGCATAGCGGGCCAAAGCGTCATCCACACGGCTGTCATATGTCTGACTGCGAACGCGGATGCGTTGCTCAGCGGCGTCGCGGCGCATCATCAGTGCGCGGTGCTTGGCCTTGGCTTCGTCCAGCTTGGCTTGTAGCTTTGCCAGATCGTCTGAGTGTTTTGCAAATGCCTCTTCAGCAGCTTCCACGGCGAGTGCTCGCGCTTCAATCTCACGTTCCGCTTTTTGCTTTGCCAGCAATGCGCCGCGTGCCAAATCTTCTCGGCCTTTGTCGATGGCGAGTTCCGCCTTGCCTGTCCAGTCATCGCGAATGGAAGAATAGTGCGCAATTTCGCGCTCCATTTCTTTCTTGTCAGCCATAGCGCGGGCCGCAGCCGTGCGCACTTCAACAAGCGTGTCTTCCATTTCCTGAATCATCATGCGTGCGATTTTTTCAGGGTTCTCCGCACTGTCGAGCATTGCGTTGAGGTTTGAATTTATAATGTCACCAAATCGGGAAAAGAGGCCCATGAGTGATATCCTTTCAGTTTAAATGTTGGGTTGGGAGGAAACGAGGAGCGTTGGGCTAGAACAGGACGCCGGCGATAAATATGCCTGCGAAAAAGAACATCCAGCTTTCGCCTGGGCGTTTTGACAGCCATTTGCCGAACCGTGACGCAGTGCTTTCCACCTTGTCATAGCCGCGCTCATAATTGCTGCCGCGATCCTGATAGTCCATTTTTAACTCCTTCAAACTGGACGCGGTCTGGAGTGCCGCTTTGTCCGTTGTGCCAAAGACGTTTCAAGATGCGTGCCAGTTCAAAATTAATTTTTTAGTACCTTGTTATTATTGCAAATAAAAATAATTTCATCGATTCTGAATAAGTGTTTTGGCCAATTACACTAAAATTAATAGTGGCAATTGCCGCATAAATTAGCTATATAGGCCTCATGATTGGATCGTCGACGCCGCAACTGATAGGAGAGTCGCCAGCTTGGCTGGCTGCGCTTGAGCATGTCAGCCGTGTCGCACCGCTTGATCGGCCAATCCTCGTGATTGGTGAGCGCGGCACAGGCAAAGAGCTGATCGGTGAGCGGTTGCATTTCCTGTCCTCGCGTTGGGAAGGGCCATTCGTCAAAGTAAATTGCGCATCGCTTTCAGAGGATTTGCTCGATTCAGAGCTGTTTGGTCATGAGCGGGGCGCTTTTACAGGCGCGACAGACCGCCGTGCAGGGCGCTTTGAACTGGCGGATGGCGGCACGATCTTTCTCGATGAGATCGCAACGGCCTCAGCCCGCGTACAGGAAAAGCTCCTGCGCATCGTTGAATATGGCGAATATCAGCGTGTCGGCGGCGAAAAAGTCCTGACCACCAATGTGCGCGTGACCGCTGCCACCAATGTCGATCTGCCAGCCATGGTCCAAGCGGGTAAATTTCGCGCTGACTTGCTCGACCGATTGGCCTTTGATGTCATCACTTTGCCGCCGCTGAGGGCGCGCGGGCAGGATGCAAGCCTGCTGGCTGACTTCTTCGCGCGGCGTATGGCCCGCGAGATGCGTCTCGATTTCCCGGGGTTTTCTCCGAGCGCGATCGCCCGTATCGATGCAGCCCCGTGGCCGGGCAATGTCCGCGATATCCGCAACTTTGCCGAACGCTTGACCCATCGCCGTCTCAGCCTAGGCGCGGCGGAGACGCCCCTCCAATTCGATGTCGAAGCGCTTGATCCATTTGCCTCGCCATTCCGCCCGCAATCGTCTCGCCAAACACCAGAAACGGTGGGCTCGAACATGATTAACGCTTCAACGCCGATGTTAGCCAATCCATTACCTCCAGACACAGCCCTAGGTGATTTTCAATCGGCGATTTCAGCCTATGAAATGACCCTGATCGACAAGGCGTTAGAAGCAGCAGAGGGCCACCAGGGAAAAGCGGCCAAGGCGCTCAGCCTCAGCTACCACCAGTTTCGCGGCCTGTTAAAAAAGCACGGCTATGCCAAAGGCGCAGGCAAACCGGGCGGCGAAGACGACGCGCCGCGCGCGCCAATGCCGTCCATGTAGCCCAGCATCTAGGCCCGGCTTTTGCATCGCACCTGCTATGGCTATTTCACTCATGCATAGAATTAGGGCATTCATTCCGGATATGCCTTATCAAACTGCTTCCTTTCTCGGGCTGACCTTTAGCCCCATGACAACCGCCGACGCCGCGAGCGAGATTGTGCGCATGGCTGGTGCGGGCAAACCGTTTGAATATGTCGTCACGCCAAATGTCGACCATATGATCCGCCTACATGATGACCCCTCGCTTCGCCCGCTTTATGATGGGGCAGGGCTATTGGTGAATGATAGCCGTATCCTCCAAACGCTGGCAGAGCGCGACGGGCTGGCGTTTCCGGCCTCTCCGGGCGCGGACATCGTTGCGGCGCTCTTTGAGGGCGAAATCAAAGCGGATGAGCCGGTCGTCGTGATCGGCTCAACGGATGAAGACATTGCCAAGCTCGCGCAAAAATTCGGACTGACCAATATTCATCGCCATGATGCGCCAATGGGGCTGAAGCATAAGCCCGAAGCGGTCGTTGAGGCAGCGCAATTTATCGCGGCGCATCCTGCGCGGTTTCACTTTATCTGCGTTGGCTCACCGCAACAGGAAATGGTTGCGCTCGCTGCGCGCGAACTTGGTACGGCAACCGGGGTAGGCCTGTGTTGCGGGGCCAGTCTTAATTTCCTCTCCGGCAGCACAGCGCGCGCACCGGCATGGATGCGCAATGCCCGGCTTGAATGG
>CAZXTI010000136.1:0-5345 GCA_964643565.1 uncultured Hyphomonas sp.
CAATAAACATCATGATCGCATTGGACTGATCAATTGCGCTGCGTCCCGGCACGCGCATAACCGGCACTTGCCCAGCCGGGCTCATTGCCAGAAATTCCGGCGTGCGGCTTTCGTCCGCCATGATGTCCACTTCGACCCAGTCATATTTCACACCGAGCAGATCGGCGGTCCATTTCGGCTTCAGGCAATTACCCGAACCTGCGTAGCCATAAAGCGTTAGTTTGTTTATCTCACGGTCTGGCATTATGTCCCCTTTGAAAATTCTGGATGGCATGTCGGGCCGGTCGCGCGGATGCGCTCGCGCAAGGTCTCGCGCCCGTCAATTTCGCCATTGGCTGTCACCTGCATGAAGTATGGATCGGTCACATAAGCCTCATCAGCTTGTGCGGCTGCCAGCGCAGCCTCAGCCGCCTCGCCTGTAAAAGCTCCAATTTCAGCAATGTTCTTCGTCCAGCTTCCGTCAGCGCGCATCCAGATCACATCACCCGTTTCTGTCTCCCACGCGGTGACCGCCTTGGGCTGTTCAGGCTTTAATTTCGGTCGGACAGACGTCATGCTGCACTCTCCACGCTTTGTTTCACTACGTTGTCTAGCGCCATTCCGGCCACTTCACCAATAACAAGAATGGCAGGTCCGGTTATTCCATGCGTTTCAATTAGCCCGGCCAAGTCCGATAGTGCGCCAAATACGCGCTTTTCAGTCGCTCGCGTGCCGTTTTCGATAATCGCAATCGGCGTTACGCCTGCCCGCCCAGCCGCCATCAATCTTGTCGCAATCTCGCCTGACATGCCGACACCCATATAGATGACGACCGTCTGATTATCGGCTGCGAGCGACGGCCAGTTCAAATCTGGTACTTTGTTACCATCAGGCCCAATTTTGGCATGGCCGGTTACGAACGTGACGCTTTGGGCATGGTCGCGATGCGTCAGCGGGATACCAGTTGAGGCGGCGCATCCCATCGCGGCTGAAATTCCGGGGACCACATAGGCTTCGACACCCGCCTGTTGAAGGGCAGCCAATTCCTCACCGCCGCGCCCGAAGACAAATGGGTCGCCGCCTTTAAGGCGCACAACACGCTTACCCTCGCCAGCCGCATCGACAAGCAATTGATGGATTTCCTCTTGCGGCACGGAATGATTACCTTTGGACTTTCCGACCGAAATGCGCGCCGCGTCACGACGGATCAGATCCAGCACTTCAGCGCTCACAAGCTTGTCGTGAAACACAATATCCGCCTGCTGAATAATTCGCAGCGCCTTTAGCGTCAGCAATTCCGGATCGCCGGGGCCAGCGCCAACAATATGCACAAGGCCGCCCGGCTGCGCACCTGCCAGCATATCCTTTGCCAAAGCCAGCGCGCCTGCCTCATCGCCCGCCAGCACGCGTTCGGCCACAGCGCCGTTCAGCGCTTGCTCCCAAAAGCGGCGACGCGCATCAAAATCATCCAGCGCCTCATAGACGGCCGGGCGTAAGTCTTTTGCAAACCGCGCAACATCGCCCAGCTTATCTGGCATCAATGCTTCCAGCTTCGCGCGTACCGATTTAGCCAGCACCGGAGCCGCCCCGCCTGTGCCAATAGCAGCAACAAGATCACCCCTGTCTAAAATGCTCGGCACGAAAAAGTCACACAGCTCAGGATGATCGACCACATTAATCGGCACACCGAACTGGCGCGCAAGCGTGATGGCATCGTCTGTGCGCTGATCAACCCGGCAGGCAATAATCGCAAACTTGGCAACGTCCAAAACCGGCCCAAATTGTTCGCGCGGGGCAATCGTTATCCGGCCTGCAAATTCCTCGGCAAAGCCGGGGTCGATTTCATCCCCAACCAAAACGGTAATTTGGGCTGGCGTTTTTACCAATAAACGCACCTTTCGCCGCGCCTCTTCCCCGCCGCCAAACACCACGACAGAAGCGTTTTCCATGTGAAAAAAGGCGGGAAACTGTCGCAAACAAAACACTCCTATTGAGAAACTCTAAATACTTGAAATCACTAAATGACAGTTGACGCAGGCATCACAAGCGTAGATGCCTAAGTCTATCGTTTAGAGAAACTATCCTATTATGCCCGATCCATCAGACCGTCTACCACCCTTAAATGCTTTAAAAGCCTTTGAAGCGGCGGCAAGACGCCTTTCTTTTACAAAGGCTGCCGAAGAACTCAATGTAACCCCGGGCGCGATCAGTCAACAGATTCGCCAGCTTGAGGACTATGCTGGCACACCCTTGTTCAAACGCACTGGACGCTCAGTTTTGCTAACAGATGCCGCTCAAGCCACCCTTCCAACCGTGCGCGAAGCCTTTGAGCGAATCGCCGAAGCGGGCCGGATTATGCAAGCGCCCGCGCGCAAGGGCCGTGTCATGGTGTCGGTTGCGCCCTCATTTGCGGCCAAATGGCTTGCCCCCCGGCTTGAGGCATTCCACCGCGAGCATGAGGGCATTGAGGCGTGGGTCTCAGCCGATATGGGGCTGACCGATTTTGCCGCCGCCGACGCAGATATCGCGATCCGTTATGGCAAAGGACAATATGACGGACTGAAATCTGAATTGCTGCTTGATGAAACCGTTATGCCCGTGTGTGCGCCCGCCTTGCTCGAAAAAGCACAAGGCCTGAAGAAACCTGCCGATCTTATCCACCACACGCTGCTACATGATGAAAGCCCGGAAAACGACCCGTCATGCCCGGACTGGGCAAGCTGGTTAGCCGCGCGCAAGGTCAAAGCACCCAGCGCCAAACGCGGGCCGCGCTTCAATCAAGCCGTCCTCGTCATCGAAGCGGCTATATCTGGGCAGGGTGTTGCTCTGGCCAAACGCGCCGTCGCCGCCGCAGACCTTGCTGCTGGGCGCCTTGTCGCACCGTTCGCAGACGGATCAACCGCCATCGATTTTGGTTATTGGCTCGTCTGGCCAAAGGGACGCCACCTCTCACCGGATGTGTGCGCCTTCAACAAATGGGTCAAGGCCGAAGCCGCGACGAGCGAAATTGTGGGGGTTTAAGTAGCCGGCAAACTAGAGCATCGTCCTTTTCCAACAATTACTGCCCCTGGGCCGAGAATTTCACTCCATTTTCTGTAATTTTCACCGCTAACCCTGCCGCAATTGCCCTTTAAATCTCCCTATTGGTTGCCCAAATCCGCCATATTTCGCAGCGATATTTGACCCATAGCAAAAGGAGAAAGTCCGATGGGAGCGAAAAGAAACAATATCATCGCCCTAACCGCCGCAGGCCTGTTCATTGCCATAGGGCTGTGTGCGCCAGCAAACGCGCAAACAACTAACAAGGCAGAGAAATTCGCCCGCGATATGGCCCCGGCTCTGCAACACCGCAGCGAGCGCCTAATAGGTTTAGACGAATTTTCCCAAATGAATTCAGAGACCAATACAATTATCCTCGATACACGAAGCGCTGAAGAGTTCGCAGCAGGCCATATCGACGGCGCCATCAATATTCCCCTGCCCGCAATGACCTTGCTAAATCTCGGCGACCGCATCGATGATCGCGAAACCCGTATCCTGCTCTTTGGAAACGAAAATATCACTGAAGTGTCAGGCCGTTTAGACTTCGAAATCTCGACCCTGCCACTGAACCTGCTCACCTATGTCAGCCTCTACCGCTATGGTTATGAAGACGTATATGAGCTGAATGAAAGCGTGCCCACAAAAGATGTAAGACTGCGCTGGGCAGATGCGCAACTCACATTGGCCTTGCTTGAAGAGCCTGTAGCGACTGTTCAGTAAATCTAAAAGGCGCGTGATTGCCCTTGTAATATCGCTCATTTCGCCACAAATGCACGCCAGACGATAAATTTGAGAGGCCTGCTAATATTATGAGCGAACAAACAGCCCCGCCGAAAAGGGTCAATCCCAATGCGCCCACCCCGCAAAAGGTTCTGTCGGTAAAGCACTATACCGATAGGCTTTTTTCGTTCCGCATCGAACGCCCGGCGACATTCCGGTTTCGCACTGGCGAGTTCGTAATGATTGGCCTGCCCAAAGAAGATGGTCGCCCGCTCTTGCGCGCTTATTCAGTCGCCTCACCAAACTGGGACGAGGAGCTGGAATTTTACTCTATCAAAGTGCCCGATGGCCCGCTCACCTCTCGCCTGCAAAACATAAAGATTGGCGACGAGGTTCTTCTCGGTAAGAAACCAACCGGAACTTTGGTGCTAGACGCGCTGGTCGGTGGAAAACGGCTATATATGTTTTCAACCGGAACAGGGTTTGCCCCTTTCGCGAGCCTCGTGCGTGACCCGGATACCTATGCGCGCTTCGACGAAGTGATCGTAACCCATACCTGCCGGGATGTTGCAGAACTCGACTATTCCAAGGAAATCGTCGAAACAGCAAAAAATGACCCACTCGTGGGCGAAGAGGCCAGTAAGCAACTGCGGCTCTTTACCTCGATCACACGCGAGGACTATCACCAAAAGGGACGCATTACGACGCTGATCGATACCGGCGAACTGTTTGAGAAACTCGGCGTGCCCAAGCTCGACCCTGAAACCGATCGCGGTATGATTTGCGGCTCGATGGATATGATCAACGATACCAAACAGCGCTTGCTTGATGCTAGTCTTATCGAAGGATCGAACGCTTCACCGGCCCAGTTTGTGATCGAAAAAGCGTTCGCAGGCTAGACGGTGCGCGCTTTTGCACCCTTGCTTACACAAATAAAGAGACACATGTCTCGACTATGGCAGACGATATGAGCTCAGACCCACGCCCCGCGCGCCACACCAGTGACACAGCCAAAACCATGGAAGATGTTCGCTATGAGGTCGACCGGCTGGATGAAATGCTCGTCCGCCTTATCGCCGAGCGCCAATCATTCATGGACGCTGCGGCCCGCATCAAGGGGCCCCGTCACACCGTTCATGATCGCCCGCGCATTGAAGATGTTATCACCAAAGTATTGGCCAAAGCCGAAGCTGAAGGGCTTTCTGCTGCGATTGCCGAACCGGTTTGGCGCACGATGATCGATCGCTGTATCGCCTATGAATTTGCAATCTATGACAAGCTAAAGCGTCCAGACAGCGACAAATGATAGGAGAGCTTGGCGACCGCTTCGATTGCTGTAGCTAATTCACGCTTTATATCCGATAGCGCAACGCCGATCGCGGCCCGTGAAACCGTCTCTTTGGCTGCCCGGCGCCCAAGGCTTTCAACCTCACCGCAAACTTCGGCGAGCCTCAGCGCTCCGACCGACGCGGCCGAGCCCTTCAATGTATGCGCTGCATCAGCCCATTGACCGGGCGGCAGATCGGCATTGAGCATTCTGACCCAAATCCCTGATTGTTCACGGAAAATATCAATCACTTCTTGTGCCAAAGACGGATCATTGC
>CAZXTI010000137.1:0-5327 GCA_964643565.1 uncultured Hyphomonas sp.
GGATGATGGCGGTAAGACCGTACCTGCTGGTTTCAGCGAGCAGGGCGTGGATGACTCTACCACTGAGCTACCGCGGCGATTGATTGCTCGAACAGAGCCATTAGCTTAAGCTGTTCTTGTTGAAAAGGGGTTTATATTAAATGTCAGAAGACATCCCGAAAAAGCAGCGTGAGCGTGCAGAGGCAGCCAAGCGTAAGGCGGCGGCGTTACGGGCCAATTTAAAGCGCCGAAAACAGGCAAAACGCAAAGTCGCGACGGCTGACAAACCTCCGCCTGACTAAAATTGGGCGCCTGACTAAAATAGGTCGCCCTGTTACGGCCGATTGGGCGATGGTCCGCGTCTGCGGGCGCCGCCGCGACCAGATGGCTCGCGGCGAGACTGTTCACCGCGGCGAGAAAAGAGACGCCGCGCGATCAGGGCGCGCTCAGCTTCTGTCATGTCAGGGAGTTTGCTGAGCAGGTGTTCGTTTAGTGCGAGACGAAGCTTGGCTTCCGCATCCTGCGATTGCTGCAACAAGGTGCCAATTTGGTCGACATCAAAATCGCCAGACGTGATCGTATCATGCAAACCGTTTCGGGTTTTTGCGTGGGCGTCGCGTTCCGGGGTTGTTGCTGTGAAGGCTTGCTGAAAAAATTGCCGTGTGAAGCGACGCTCTTCTGGTGTCATCCTTTCAAGGCCCGGTGAGGGCGCACGCGCAGTGGGGCCTGTTGCCTGCTTGATCAAAATACCAGCGAAAAGGCCAATCAGGATAAGGTTGATTCCAAGTGAAACGATCAGGAGCTTTGATGTGGGTTGTGTGGTCATTGGATTATCGCCTCAAAGCTGGTGTCCCAGTTATCATTATTGAACGCTTCCAAATATGGCTCATTTTCTGCCAGAGTATCATTGCCCAAACTTGGCAGGGCCATATAGCCAACCGTCACGCCAAAAAGCAGCGAGGCGAGGGCGCCGCAAGCAGGAAGTGTGAGCTTTTCGGTTCCAAATATAGAAGACAGAAATCCGCGCAGACCGGTTTGGGCTGGCGCTGTGGAGAGCGCAGCCATGATCCGTTGCGACATGCCGTCGGGCAGCTCCGGGGCGCTGACGGTCGATAAGAGTTCATCTAGCCTTTCGTCATTAAGGTCAGGCATTACAGTTCCTCCTTCAGCTCAGCCAGATCGGTTTTCAGGGCGCGGCGTGCGCGGGCAAGCAAGCTTTCCAGCGCTGCGACTTTAATATCCATCATATCGGCCGCTTCTTTGTTTGCGTAACCTTGCAGCGCGGTAAGCGTTATGGCGGCGCGCTGGCGCGGTGCGAGTCTCGAGATGGCGTCGGCGACAATTTTTTCAGTTTGGGTGCGCTCGACATGTTGGTCCGGTCGCAGTGCGTCGTCGACTTGTTCAGGCGGGGTTTCAAACAAGACCGGACGCTTCTTGCGTAAATGATCGTAAGATAGGTTCAGCGTGACGCGGTGTAGCCAAGTCGAAAGTTTTGCATCCGGTTGCCATTTTGGAAGCATCTTCCATAATCGCACAAACGCATCTTGCGTAATATCCTCAGCATCTTGTGCGTTGGTCACCATTCGATAGGCGAGTGCATAGATGTTGGCACTGTGAGATGTCACCAGCGTGTGCATAGCAAGCCTGTTCCCCGCAGCGGCGCGTTTGATGGTTTGTGTTTCATCATGATTGAGCATTGAGGGCGCCACTTAAAATAAGCCACGGGCTGATTAGGAGTATACATCATTCATCAGCCCGGTGGCATTTTAAAGGGGTTTAAGACCCAGAGCCAGTTTCGGCTTCAGATACGGTTGGCGCAGCAGGGGCTTGTCCGTGTCGGCGACCTTGCCCGCGGCGTCCGCGTCTGCCTTCTGGACGGGCTGCCAATTCTTCAGCGCTGACTGTGCCGTCATTATTAGCATCAAGCCGTTTGAATATATCATTGCCACGGTCTGTCGCTAGAAATTCAGCTTCGCTAAGCGACCCATTGCCGTCTGTATCGATGCGCGCGAAGCGATTGTCGCGGGCTTCGGTGCGGCGACGCTCTGCGGATGCTTGAAGCTCGTCCTGCGTAATGGTGCCGTCATTATTGGCGTCCACTTTCGCAAAGCGTTCCAGTTGGCTGGCTTTGGCTTCTTCGCTGGAAATTGCACCGTCACCATTTGTATCGAGTGACTTAATATGGTCGGCGCGTTTGCCATTATGATCGCCGCGCTTGCCGTCCTGGGCCACAGCGGTGGCTGAGAGGGCGATAAAAAGCGCTGGAATAAGGAGTCGTGAATAAGACATGGGAGTTCCTTTCGTTGGGGCAGTATATGAAAGTATAAACGCGTGAAATGCGAGAATCAGTCGGTGAAAGTCGAAAAAAGTCAAAAATTCACACAGTTCGACCGTAATTGCGCCTTTCCCTCGCCACGGGATCGCTTTAGGCAACATTTATGGACAGACTTTTGATATCTGGCGGACAACCGCTAAATGGAACGATACCGATTTCGGGCGCAAAAAATTCGGCGCTGAAGCTAATGGCTGCGTGCTTGCTGACAAGCGAGCCGCTGACGCTGACAAATATGCCGAATTTGGCTGATACGCGGTTTCTATCGCAATTGCTCGCCTCGCTTGGGGTTGAGGTCTATTGGCCGAAAGGCAGTAGCGATTGTCATCTAAATGCCGCTGAGCTTACCTCCACGATTGCGCCCTATGATCAAGTTCGCAAAATGCGCGCGAGTTTTAATGTGCTGGGTCCGCTGCTGGCGCGTGTGGGGCATGCAACAGTGTCATTGCCGGGCGGCTGTGCAATTGGTGCGCGCCCCGTCGATTTGCACTTACAAGCGTTTGAGGCGATGGGCGCCGACCTTCTGATCGAGGAAGGCTATGTCAAAGCAGCCGCTTTGCGCGGGCTGAAGGGCGCACACATTGTGTTTCCATTCCCCAGCGTTGGCGCAACAGAACACAGCATGCTCGCCGCGACTTTAGCGAAGGGCACAACGATCATCGAAAATGGCGCTTGCGAGCCGGAGATTGCTGATCTGGCTGATTGCCTGAACATGATGGGCGCAAAAATTTCCGGTGCCGGAACGAGCAAGATCACCATTGAAGGTGTCGCGTCATTGTCGGGCGGGCAATACCCGGTCATGCCGGACCGGATTGAGGCAGGCACTTATGCCATGGCCGCAGCAGCGGCGGGCGGCGATGTCACACTGGACGGCGCGCCGGTTGAGGCGCTGGGCGCTATGATTGATGTGTTGCGCCAATCGGGCGTGACTGTGGATGCGGACGGGGATAACAAGATCCGTGTGCGTCGCAATGGCGCTGCGCTTAAGGCTGTGAACGTTGATACGCAGCCCTATCCAGGCTTCCCAACTGACCTTCAGGCGCAATTCATGGCCCTGATGACTGTGGCCGACGGGAATACGGTTATCCGCGAAAATATATTTGAGAACAGGTTTATGCACGCACCTGAACTTTCCCGGCTCGGCGCGCGGATTTCAGTGCGCGGCAAAGAGGCGATTGTGACTGGTGTACCGACGCTGAAGGGGGCACCTGTCATGGCGACAGACTTGCGTGCGTCTGTGTCACTTGTGATCGCTGGGCTGGTTGCCAGTGGCGAAACTGAAGTAAACCGCATATATCATCTGGACAGAGGTTTTGAACGTCTGGAAGAAAAGCTTATTGCGTGCGGTGCAAATATCCGGCGTGTGGGTGCAGAAGAGGCATAGACGGCTAATTTTGGCCGTTTAAGGTTGATATCAAGGCTGGTTGAGATGGCAAACGGTAGTAGTTTGAAATTATTCGCAGAAGATCAAAAGGACTTGGAAGTGATTTCTGCGGCCTTGCAGGATTCTGTGACCAAGGCCGGTTCATTGCGCTATCAGGCGCGTAAACGGCGTTTTTCAGTCGAACTTAATCGTTATCGCTGGGAGGGGGACCGCAGAACGCGCGCGCGGGCGATTTTTGGAATTGACGGCGTGTTAGGCGTGCGCGCCCGCGGGATCGATAAATCCGATCCTGAAATGGTCCTATCGATTTTGAAAGTCACATTTGAGCCGGACGATACGGCACCTGCAGGAACGCTTCGGGTTCTATTTGCTGGTGATGGCGAACTGGCGCTCAGTGTTGAATGTCTTGATGTCACCTTGCTGGATGGGCATCAGGTATGGCCAACGAAACACAAACCTTCTCACGCCCCCCGAACATCTTAGAAGACGGAATTTTGCCAAATGGCTAGACATTTTGATTCATCCGCGCCTGATTTTGCGCAAAGATTTGCAGACTTTCTGGCTGAACCACGCGGCGCGACCGAAGACCTTGTCGAAACGGTTCAGACAATTATCGAGACAGTAAAAGCCAAAGGCGGCTCTGCGGTTGCCGACTATACGGCTGAATATGATCGGCTCGCGCTCGACCCGGTTTTTCTGGTGTCGGACAATGTGGATTTACACCGCTTAGCCGGAGCGTGTTCACAGGAATTACGTGATGTGATCGATTTGGCGCATGACCGGATCGCCGCTTATGCCGAAAAGCAGGTGCCGGAGGATAATTACTGGAAGGATGCAACTGGTGTTGAATTGGGCTGGCGCTGGGTTGGTCTTGAAAGCGTCGGCGTATATGTACCGGGCGGGCAGGCGAGCTATCCAAGTTCCGTTTTGATGAATGTGGTGCCGGCGAAAGTTGCCGGGGTTGAACGTGTTGTGATGGTCGCCCCGGCACCGGGTGGTCAATTATCGCCGGCCGTTGCCTATGCTGCGGTCCGCGCCGGTGTTGACGAATATTACCCCATTGGCGGCGCGCAAGCTGTTGCCGCGCTTGCCTTTGGCGCGGGGCGTATAAAACCGGTTCATAAGATCGTCGGGCCGGGCAATGCGTATGTTGCCGAGGCCAAGCGGCAAGTCTTTGGAACTGTCGGGATCGATACGATTGCGGGCCCTTCAGAAATATTGGTCATTGCCGACGCGACAGCCAACCCGGAATGGGTGGCCGCAGACTTGTTGAGCCAAGCAGAACATGATCCATCGAGCCAGTCTATTTTGATCGCGCTTGATACGGAGCTTGCGGTAAAAGTTGTGGAAGCTGTTGAGCGACAATTGAGCAACTTGTCGACTGAAGCGCGCGCGCGCAAAAGTTGGGAAGGGCATGGGGCCGTTGTGCTGGCAGGAAGCCGGGCGCAGGCCGCCGACCTTTGCAACCAGATTGCGCCTGAACATGTCGAGCTTTGCATTGCCGATGCCGGCGAAATGGTGCCTTCAATACAGCATGCCGGTGCGATATTTCTCGGCCACTATACACCTGGAGCTTTAGGCGATTATATCACCGGATCAAATCATGTCCTGCCCACGAGCGGCGCAGCACGG
>CAZXTI010000138.1:0-5307 GCA_964643565.1 uncultured Hyphomonas sp.
TGGATGAACCGACCGCAAACCTTGATCCAGAAAGCTCAGCCGGGGTTATTGCAAATCTTCGCAAGGCCGCTGACGCCGACACGATCGTGATTGTTGCTACTCATGATGAGCAGCTCATCGAAGCAACAGATACGGTTCTGTTTATTCGTGATGGCGGGCTGCTCAGCGCCCCGTCCAGCGAGTATCTCAAAGCCGCAAGAAGAAGCCCAACTCACAACGTCACCCCAATTGGAGCACGTGCATCATGAGCAAGTCTATTCAAAAGCCTACAAAAGATAAAACGGTCGCACGTATGGGCCTTGCATGCCTTATCGGCTTTGGCGGGTTTTGCGCTTGGGGTGCATTTGCTCCTCTTGAAGAAGGCGTCACCGCTGGCGGACAAGTTATTGTCGAAAGCAACCGACAAGTCATTCAACACCTTGAGGGCGGGATTGTAAGTGAAATCGCCGTGCGCGAAGGACAATGGGTCGAACAGGGCGAAACGCTCTTCGTGCTTGAAAACACCGTATCGCTCGCTGGACGTGATCAGGTCATTCAAGAATATGCAGCGCTTGGTGCCTCAACTGCGCGCCTGCAAAGCCTGCTCGATGGAGACAGCACGCCTGATTTTTCAATCCTGATCGATTTGGAAATTGGCGAACAAGAACGCGCTGATATTATTGCGCGTGAAAAAAGCCTCTTCAATCAGCAACGCAGCGCGCTTGCAGCCGATATTGCTGTTTTGCGTTCACGGAGCAATGCGGCGGCAAAATCCAAAGCGGCAAGCGAAGCCCAGATTGAAATCGTTGAACGGTCTTTAGAGGTTGCGCGCGGTGAGCTTGAGTTGATGCAGGACATGCAATCGCGCCAGCTCGTTCGCGCCGATCAAGTGTCACAAGCACAGCGCCTCGTCGTTGCCTTCGAAGGTGACATTGCCCGCCTTGATGCACAGCGAAGCGAAGCCAACTCCACAGAGCTGGACCTTGCAGCCCAAATCAATCAGACGCGCGCGCAGTTTTCGCAGGACATATCTTCAAACTTCCTAGAAGTTAGAGCTGCGTTACTGGCAACCGAAGAACGCCTGAGAGCGGCGCAAAACGTCTTGGACCGCGCCGTTATATCAGCGCCTGTTGCTGGTGAAGTTCTAAACCTCGAATTCACAACCATAGGCGGCGTTGTTCGCCCCGGTGAACCGATCATGGAGATTGTGCCAAATATCGGCGAAGTGACAGCTTCCGTCCGCATACGTCCGACTGACCGTTCAACTGTATATGAAGGGCAAACTGTTCGCACAGCCTTCACATCATTTAGCAGTTGGTCAACGCCGCGCATTGACGGCAAAGTCATTGACGTCTCTGCCGACTTGAAAGTCGATCCGGCAACATCAGCCAGCTACTACGAAGCGCGTATTCTCGTTCCTGCAAGCCAGATGAGCCGCGTCGAAAATGTAGAAGTCATCCCCGGCATGCCCGTTGATGTCTTCATCTACTCAGGCCGATCGCGGACCATGTTTGATTATCTCTTCGAGCCTATCCGTGAATCCATGTTTCGCGGCTTAAGGGCCTCATAAACTCAGGCGAAGGACAAAGCCAATGTTTACTAAATTACTCCGCGCATCAAGCGTGATGACAGCCGCTCTCTGTGTTGCGGCTAGCGCAGCGGCGCAACAGACACCGCCCCTCCCGCAGTCGGTTCAGCCCGTTCCAGAACAGGTCGCCCCAACTTGCCTTGGCCTTTCAACCGCCATGGAATTGGCCGCCACCAATGATCCGGCGCGCCAAACAAGCCAAGCTCTGCAACGTCAGGCAAAAGCTGATGTGACAGAGGCAAAATCCCTGTTCAGGCCACAAGTCTCGACATTTGCCCGTACCGGTCTTGGCGATGTCGGCTTGATTGACAGCGCCATCCAAAATCAGGTGGGCATTAGCGCCTCGCAACGCATCATCGACTTTGGAGATGCCAGACTCGCCCGCCAAGCGGCCAGTCACAGTGTCAGCGCCGCAGAATTTGATACCAAGCAAATCGAGGCTGAATCTGCTGCTGGCATTGGCGTCATCATGCTGGACCTTATGGAAGCAGGTGAAGCCATCGCTTTCACCGAAAACCGCAGAGCCTATTTTCAAGACCAGCTCGACGCGATTGAAGCGGTATTGAACGCAGGCGGCGCAACGATCTCAGAACGTGCAGAAGTGGCCGCGCAACTGGCCAATGCCCGCGCCTTCTTTCTGGAGCTTCAATTTCGCAGGGACCGCGCCGCAACACGCTTCCTGATCGAATCCGGGTCTGAAACCCCCATATGTGAACCATTATCGGTGGAAGCTGAATTTCGGGCGCTGAACACAGCATCAGATTCTGTCGAAGCTTTCGTCGAAAGAGCCGTCACGCAAGCGCCGGAATTACAAGCCTTGCGCTCGCGCGTCCAAACGCTGGAAGCCAACCGCAAGCGCGAAGCACGTGCCCGCCTCCCCGTCATTAGCATTGTTGGCAGCGTGGCATATTCTTCAGTCGGATCGGCTGGAAATTTTGAGCTGCAAGAACGTGTTGGCCTTGACGTATCGGTCCCTATTTTTACCGGCAATGCATTAAAAGCGCGCAGTCAACGTGCGGGCGCTCGCAAGGCCGAAGCCTCTGGACGGGTCGCGGATTTCCGCCGCCAGCTTGAAGAGGATGTGAGAATTTCCTATCGGCGCACATTGTCGCTTCAGGCCCAGCTCATCACACGCCAAGACTTTGAAGATCGTAGCAGAGAGCTGTTTGAGTTTGCCACCATTGAATATGAAGCCGGAACGCGGACCTTGCCTGAGCTTATCGATGCACGCCTTGAATATGAGCAGGCTGGCCTGCAGCGCATTAATGCAAAATTCCAATACCTCCGGGAACAATTGATCCTCGCCGCCTTAACAGCCGACCTCTCCTAAACCGCGCCGCGAAAAAAACCGACCTTATGTCAGGCGCTTAGAAGGTTCGTTTCAGCGACACTGATAGTGATTGGCCACGGTCAAACTGATCAACGATGATCGTGTTCTCAGTCCCTGACTGGGTCGCGAAATAATTGTCACCTGTCAGGTTTTTTGCCGACATGCCGAATGTATAGCGTCCGCCCCGGAAGTCGAAATCCTTTGAGTAAGTCAGGTCGAGGCTCAGGGGTGGGTTTTCGATAATGGCGGGCTGATTGGCAACAAGGCTTTCAGTCGTCCGTATGCGGTCGCTTGAAAAATTAAACAGGACACGGAAGCTGGAACCAGCGACCTCATTGTCATAGCCAAACTGAAAATTGAACACATGGTCTGATTGTCCCTGCAAGCGACGCCCGTCGATTATAAAGGACTCCCCTGCGATGACATTTTGCTCGATAGACCCGGCATTGAACGAAGCGGTTAATACATCGCCATCTGCTGAGACTTCAGAATCGGTGAAGGAGTAGTTCGTCTTGACGACAAAATCGCGGTCAGCAAGCCAATTCCATTTCAACCAGTCATGCAGCGGCACAGATTGTTGATACTCAAGCTCGAAACCAAATATCTGCGCGGCTGGTGCGTTAATAAATGTGTTGATTGGGGAGTCCAGAGACGAGGCACCGACCTCCTCGATCGGGTTTTCCAAATCTTTAAAGAAGCCGCCAATTGTAAGGAATTGCTCGCGGCCAAAATACCATTCCAGACGCGCGTCAAAATTGTCGACGCGTGAGTTAACGAGAAACGGGTTGCCGAGGAAGTTCTCATCCGTTTCGGAGTTGATGAACTGGACAAATGCCAATTCGCGAAACTGTGGCCGGGTAATGGTTTGTGAGTAAGCCCCGCGCAATTGCACATTCTCCAGAATGTTCCATGTCGCGGTTACTGATGGCAGCAAGAAATCAGATGAGATTTGCGCTTCAATAATGCCGTCATCAGGTAGCGTGAGGTTGAATGTATCTGATGTCTGGCTGGAGTCTTCATAACGAAAGCCGCCTGCGATGCGGAAGAAATCCGTGATGCGAATATCGCCAGCAAAATAGAAGGCATCTAGCTCCAAATTACCTTGGAAGGCTTCCGGGAATTGTGACCCGCCGACCTCTTCCAACACGAAGCCCGTTGCCGGATTTCCCGTAATGGTGCTTTCATTGAAAATCGCATCGATCCGGCCACCAGCAAGCTCAGGTGGCAAAGCGCCGCCGAAATTGAAGATGCGGGTAAACGTATCCCGATTGGATTCAAACAAGGCATAGCCAGCGCTAAATTCGGCTTCGCGTCCGGGTAACCATGACGGGCTGAACGGCAGAATAAGATCTATACCAAAGTCGCGCGTATCATCATCAATCTCAGAGAAGGTGATCGATACGTCATCAACATCTTCAAGCTGAAGCGTGCCATCGATGACGGTTGGCAATATTCCGCCGCTTTCCTCAAAAGTCACTTGCGTTTGGAACGGTGCGTCGCGCGAGGCTTCAGAATAGGATGCGCGCCAATTAAGTTGCACATCATCCAGTTCATTCCAGACATTTCCCAAGACTGGGAAGACATGCTCGCCGCGCCCCTGGAGCGTGATGAGTTCGCGTTCAAAAAATTCAAAATTCTCTTCGCGAATATCGTTACCGATATCATCTTCAAAGCCTTCAAACACGCGCACTTCTCTTGAGGTGGAGCGTGTAATCAATCCGGTCAACGAAACCTCATGATCATCATAAGCATCAAAGCCCAGACCAATTAGGGCGTTGAGTTTGACATTGTTCTCCGTGCCCTCACGGTCAAAATCATCATCGATTGTTAGCGTCGAAGCGACACCTTCAGCGCCGAGATTTCCGGATGTGCCGTCTGGGTTCACATTCTGCACATTGATCGCGCGGCGACGCCCCCGGCGTGTATCCCATGTGCTGCTATAACCAGCCGTCGCTGTGATCCCGACGGAGAAGTCCGGGTTTAAGTCAAAACGCTGACCGCCGGACAGGTTGAAATTGTAATTGGCCCCAACTTCCCCCTCCTGAACAAGGATCAGATTAGGGTCGATGAGGCCAATACCCGCAGCGGCATTGTCTTCAGTCGAGAGCGTGTTGACGCGCGCCGTTGTAAAAATATCTTCCAGCACGGGCGGTAGATCGCGCGTTCCGTCGTCAAATCCTGTAAAGTCAGAATCGCCGCCGCCGCTACTCAGCAGACCATCCTGGAACGATGTAACCGCATTGATTGCGCCGGAAGCACTCACCTCCAGAAAGCCCTGATCAGGCACAGCCTTGGTGCGTAGCTGGATCAGGCCGCCACCAAACTCTGCTGAAAATTGCGGTGACCATGTCTTCTGCACAAGGACGGAATCCAATACGCTGGTCGGAAAGAGGTCGAGCGGCGCAACGCG
>CAZXTI010000139.1:0-5278 GCA_964643565.1 uncultured Hyphomonas sp.
TACTGCAGAACCCCAGCGCTTCAATTCTCACATCCGAGATTTCCGATACACATGCGCGAATGTATGCCTCTACTGGCGCGCAACTGGCACGCAAAAGCGATAATTGACTCGTTTTTCCGGTTGAAGCCGCCGCCCTATGTTCTATAATGCTTTGTAACATTTAGATATCGCACAATAATCTGTATGCTGACCGCCTTTCGTAATGCGGGGGTCGGGTGTTCAAGTCACCCTAGCGGCACCATTTACCTAGTAAGCAGCGTAGATAGTACTACGAGTTGGCTCAAAACTGCTAATAGATAAAGCAAGCCGCTAACAGGAGCACGCCGTGTCGTTAATAGACCAGATTAAGAATGACCCACCAAAGTTTCATCATTGGGGCGGCGAGGACCGTATTGGCGGATTTGGTTCCAAACAGCTCGATTTGCTAAAAAAGTGTATGGATCATGTTGATCGCGGAGAGACAATCAAATGTCTGGAAACGGGCGCGGGCTTGAGCACCGCGTGGCTACTCGGGCACGACGCAGCGCTGCACTCATTTTTCATCAATCAATCCCTCGCAGACAGCATCACAGCCTATTTTGAGGAAAATAATGTCGTGGATCTGTTCGAAAAATGGACCCATTTTGTCGGTCCGTCAGAGCTAACCCTGCCCGACTTTGTCAATAAGAACCTGAATAGACAATTTGATCTTTGTCTGATCGATGGCGGGCACGGCATCCACACAGTCTTCACCGACTTCACCTATCAGAACTATCTTTTGCGTAAGGGTGGAATCCTGCTCGTGGACGATATCCAGATTGGCTCCTGTAGGCTGCTATATGAATTGCTGAAAGCTGAGGACAGTTTTGAGTATTTTGCAGACGCTAAGAAAATCGTTGCTTTCCGCAAAACAACGAAGCAGCGTTTCCTCCCCGGTTTCGGAGGACAGAAATTCCTCGATCCGCTAAATGACGCCCTCAACTTAACTTAAGATCGGACATGGATCAGGTTGTCTGCTCAACCCAGCTGGCGGTCCCTAGAGGATTCGAACCTCTGACCTCTGCCTTCGGAGGGCAGCGCTCTATCCAGCTGAGCTAAGGGACCAAGATGACTGGTCATAGTCCAAGGCGCAGCGCAGCGCAACCGCTAGGCCAGCCGATATGTGGCTTGCTTTGCGCTATGGCTTTCTTGCAAAGAACCAATTACACATTGAGAAATATTGGAGGCCCGCTATGCAGCGTCTGTTGACACTTTTTCTAATCGGCCCCGCACTTGTTAGCATGCTTTTGCTGAGCGCTTGCGGCCCACGCACTGACGGCAAGAGCTTCACCGAACACGTCAAAGCCGCCGCCGCAGAGGAAGCCTATACAGGCCCGGCCCTCTGGCGCGTGGCTGATGATGACACCACCGTCTACCTCTTCGGCACCGTCCACACATTGCGCGAAGGCGTCCGCTGGCAAAGTGATACAATCACCGAGACACTGCTGAGTGCCGATGCGGTCTATTTCGAAGCAGATACACAAAGCACAAATGCCCGCGGCGAGATCAATGCCGCCGTTACCCGCTTTGGCCTGATGACAGATGGCGACACGCTGGAAGATTTACTGCCAGAGGACGCAGAGCGCGAGGTCGAAGAAACGGCTGCGCTTTTGGATCTGCCCCTCTACAGCCTCAGCAATTTCAAACCTTGGCTTGCAAGCTTCGCTTTATCCGACATCCATCAGGAAAAGCTTGGATTTGATCAGGCGCTTGGCGTCGAGAAAGTTCTCGCAAACTTGGCGACAGACCGCGCAATTCCCTTGCGCTATTTAGAAACCGGGGTTTACCAATTACAGCTTATCGCAAGCGTGCCTGATGCAGAACAAATTGCACTTTTGGTACAAACCGCCGAGCAGATTGAAAGTGATCCGGACTTCCTCGATCGCACCATAGAGGATTGGTCTGTCGGCGACGTTTCGGCCTTAGCACAAACCTTCAAGAATAGCGGCGTCTTCGGACAGGGAGAAATTTACAATCTCATGGTCCGCACGCGCAATGTGAACTGGTCACAAAAGATCACAAGTTTGATGGAAAATGAGGCCGGCACCTTCTTTATTGCCGTTGGCGCAGCACACCTAACAGGCGATGATAGCTTGCAAACGATACTTGCCTCCCTTGGTGTGGAGGCCGAACGGGTAAATCCGCCAAAGGCATCACCCTGACATGCAAGGCTTGACGGGTCGGCCTGCGCAGTTTTGACTAATCGCACATAACGGAGACCGCTATGTCGAAACTGATAAAAACTGCTGCAGCCCTCGCGCTTTGCATGTCCATAGCAATATACCCGGCGCAGGCTGAACCTGCCGTCTGGACACTCAGCGATGAAGACACAACGATAAGCATCGTCGGCACTATTCACTATCTGCCTGAAGACGCTGACTGGCGCGCCGGCCGCATTGGTGAGGTCTTCGACGCAGCCGATACGGTTTGCTTCGAGCTTGATGCAGAAGCACGCGCTGACGAGTCGCGCGTGATGATGACCCGGCGAGGGTTTTTCAAATTCGGTGACCGATTGAGCGAGCATCTTACGAACAGGCAGATAAGAGAGCTTAAGGAAAAGGCGCGCACGCTAAGGGTTCCGTTCACCGAGCTAGACCTCATGAAGCCTTGGCTCGTCAGTATCGTTCTGGATGACATCATCATCGCGGAAACTGGATATGAAGACGGTGTCGAATTCTCCTTATATCCGGAGATTTTGGAATCAGGAAAAACGCTTTGTGAATTGGAAACCCTTGAAGAGCAACTCGGCGGCTGGATTGATATGGAACTGGACGATCAGATCGATGCCCTCTTTACAAAATATCCAGGCACAGAAGAATTGAGCGCGCGTGAATCAATCGAATTTGGTAAGGATCGTCTGGATGCACTGGTCGAGGATTGGCTCGAAGGAGATGTCGTCGCCATTGATGAAGTGGTGAACACCGAAGCGTCGCTAAGTGGGCCGTTTCATCAGGCGCTTTTGGTGTCTCGTAACACAAGCTGGGTGCCACGCATTGAAGCCATGCTCGAACAGGAAGGCAATATTATGATTGCTGTTGGTGCCGCACATCTGTCCGGTGATGACAGCGTGATTAAAATGCTGCGTGCGCGCGGCCACAAAATTAAAGGGCCTTAACCGCCTGCCTGAGCTATAGCGAGCGCGCGGCTAATTTCACCCCAAAGTGCTTCGACAGGCTCAAGGCCAATCGATAAGCGAATAAAGCCCGCAGCCACATCATCGCCCCATCTGGCCCGGCGTTCAGCCGAAGAATGCGTGCTGCCAAAACTCGTCGCGTTTACAATCCCCTCACACGAAGCCAGAAACGTCTCCGCTGCCGCCTGTCCTTCCAGCTCAAACGCAATCAAAAACCCGAAACCGCGCATCTGCTTGCGCGCCAATGCATGCGATGGATCGTCTTCCAGCCCCGGATATCGCACTGCCTGAACGCCTGCTTGCTCACGCAGACGATGCGCGATCACACCTGCCGTCTCACACATGCGCGCAAGACGCACCTCCAGTGTCTCCAGCCCGCGATGAACCAGCACCGCTTCTGCGGGTCCGGGGATTGAGCCGGCCAGTTTGCGCCAGCGCTTAACCTTGCCAATGATAGACGCCCGCCGCGAAGCCACGTGGCCGAACAACACATCTCCATGCCCCGCCATTGCTTTCGTGTCCGATGACGCCACCACATCCACCCCCAAATCGAGCGGAGCCTGCAAGAGCGGTGTCAGGGTTGTATTGTCGGCAATCGTTATCGCGCCAGCCGCTTTCGCGCGTTTCGCAATCGCGGCAATGTCACACACATCCAGTCCCGGATTCGACGGTGTTTCCAGCCAGACAAAATCAGCCTGCTCTATCGGTGCATTGGCATAATCACTTGTCGGCCACTCCACCACATTCACACCCCATGGTGCCAATTGCTCAGCGGCGAACGCGCGAACAACATAATAGCCATCAGATGGCACAAGCAGCGTCTGACCCGGCCGAACACAGGCATAAAGCACCGCCGCAATCGCGCCCATGCCAGAAGGAAACGCAACCACAGGCGCATCCTCCAAAATGGACAATTGCGTCTCGACCGCGCTCCAAGTCGGGTTCCCATCGCGCGTATAAAAATAGTCCCCCTCCTGAGGATCACCCGGCAAAACATAAGCACTTGTATGAACCGTCGGGACACCGACGCTGTCGCCTCGCTCCAATCCGGCGGAGCGATAGTGCAGTAATTTCAGTAAACGTGTCTCAATCGGCGTGGTCATCACCGGCCCCGCTCGTCAACGCAACGAAGACATCCTCAAGGTCTGGCTCTTCGGTTGCCAAATCCGCAATTGAGATCCCGGCCTCGCGCACCTTCTCCAGAATGCGCCCAATCCCAGTTTCACTTGCTCTGTAGGTAATGGCCAATGACCCATCATCGCGAATTTGCGTGTCAAACCCAGCCAATGTTTCCGGCACAAGCTGCAATGCCTCTTTCGGGACGAGTTTCAGCGTCTTGTGATCCAGCCGCTTTAAAAGCTGCGGCGTTGGCTCAGCAGCAATCATCTCGCCTTGATTAATAATCGCAATCGTGTCGCAAAGCTCTTCTGCTTCTTCCAGATAGTGCGTCGTTAGAATAATCGTTGTCCCTTTGGCGTGTAACTCGCGCACATAAGCCCACAAAGACCTGCGAAGTTCCACATCCACGCCTGCCGTCGGCTCATCAAGGATCAGCACCGGCGGGGCATGTACCAGCGCTTTGGCCACCATCAATCGGCGTTTCATCCCGCCAGACAGTTGGCGCACATAAGCATCGCGCTTGTCTCCAAGGCCTACCGCTTCGAGAATCTCAACGCTGCGCCGCTCATGCTTGGGCACGCCAAAAAAACCAGCGATCAGTTCCAGCGTTTCCTGCGGCGTGAAAAATGGATCGCTGACAATTTCCTGATTAACAATCCCGAGCGCGGCGCGGGTCTGACGCGGAAACTTATCAATATCCATCCCCCAAACCTGAGCTTGCCCGCTCGTTTTCGTCACTAAACCAGCCAAAATGTTGATAAAGGTCGATTTCCCGGCCCCATTCGGACCAAGCAGGCCATAAATAGACCCGCGAGGGATCTCGAGGTTGAGATTTTTAAGCGCATGTTTTTCGGGCATTTTACCCGATGCCGCGTAGATCTTGTTCAGATTAGTCACGTGAATGGCAAGATCAGGAGCAGACATATCGTAAGGTTTCTTTTCACAAGGATTGACGCGCGAAACGCTGCGCCATACCTAATCTGTTGCGCGCTGTGCTGCAATGCTAGC
>CAZXTI010000140.1:0-5179 GCA_964643565.1 uncultured Hyphomonas sp.
CCTATAATTTCATTTAGGTCCGGGTTGTTTTGTAAATAGTATTTTGTTTTTATCACATCCTCAATGCGGTCAATTAACTCCTGGGTCAGATAAGACCCGTGCGGGCTCAATTTTGGTAGCGGTATTTTGTCAACATTTTGATCGCCAGGAACGACCTCTATTTTGGGTATTTCTACGGAAATCTGATCATGAGAGGCCCCGCCTTGAAACTTCTCCAATGCATACATGCAGAAAGCTGTAAAAAGTGAGTCCTTAAAGTTCTCAATCTGCCTCTGCTCAGGTCTGGTAAACTGATCCAGACTCTCAGGTAATAATAAATCCACGAACGTTGCTTCACTTAGTCCTGCCATTTTTTGCTCCCTCTTCATTGCAATATGATGCGAACGTCTATCGCATTTTTTAATCGCTTTGGCGAAATAGAATTTATCTATTTCGTGATGGATAACGTTTTGGCCTTATATATTCTGTGATGAAAATCACGATGCTGATTTAATCGTTCAGCCAAAATATGCTTCATCATATTCTGGCGACAGATGCTCACCTTCAAATCTTTCACCCCAGCCGTTCATCCAGCTTGATAAGGCGAAGCTCGATCCGTTTCAGCTCGCGCATCATAGCCAACATGTGCATGCGGCTCATCAAAAAGATGCGCAACAAGCCCTGCCCAATCAGCCCGCAAACGGCGCCGCATGCCCATAGTGTGACCATCTTGATGCTCTCAGCGCGAAAAGCCTCCCAGATAAACCAGAATGAAATACCCGCTATGATCAGTGCCGTCAGCATGACCATAATGCCGACCCAGGCCTCCTGCGTGGCAATCTCAGCGAGCTCCCGGTCACCGGTAATGTGCATGGCCACGCGCAGCAGCCTCGTATTCCAACGCCGCCCAAGTCTGTCGATCGCTTGCTGCTCACCAGCTAAAACGCTCAGAATAAGCAACTCATCAATTACGCGGTCACGGGCGCTATAGCGGCCAAGGGAAGGTGTTTTATCGCTCATTTGACTGATAGTCGCTGGAAATGGGCCTTTTGTTCAATGCGCGTGCAAATTTCTATCGTCAGCGAATTTATGCTATGCTGCACCGCAACATAAAATGAGATCGCGAAATCCGGGAGACCCAAATGACAAATGATGAAGCACTGCTGGATTACTTCAAGCTTCAGGCGCATGCCTGTGAGGAACTCGGCTCGCCTCTAACTGCCGGCATATGCTTACAGATGGCGAGTGATTATGTGGCGCGTGGCCCCGTGTTTGACCTCCTTCATGCGTGGCCTGGCAATCCGGTCGCTGATGCAGTGGCTTTGCGGTTAACAGGTGCGCTGCATGGTGCTGCGCTTATGGGAAAAGACGAAGCGCTTGGCGCAGCCTATCGCGCCGCCAATCAGGGTGAACTGGATATGGAGACCCTTTGGCCTTTGGCGAAAGATTTTCTGGCGCGCGAACAAGGCTGGGTAAAGGACTATCTGCGCTTCGCCCCGCAAACCAATGAAGCACGCCGATCGATTTTGCTCCTGACGGGCTTTTTGTATCTTGCCGATCAATTCGATATGGATATCCACATGTTGGAGCTTGGCGCGAGCGCCGGGCTGAATATGAACTGGGACAAGTTCCGTTACGAACTGGACACGTGGAGCTGGGGACCCGCCTCGCCCGTTACACTCTCAACCCCTTGGACCGGCCCTTCCCCGCCGACACACGCCTCCTTACGGATCGCCAGTAGATCTGGGTGTGATATCAACCCCCTCAATTTGAGCGACATGGCCGAGCGAACGCGCCTGCGCTCCTATTGCTGGACGGATGTGCCTGGTCGCATGGCGCGGTTGGATGGCGCGATCGACATTGCCTTGGCAGATGGGACACAGCCCGACAAAGTCGGCGCCGCCGACTGGCTGGAAGCCAAGCTCGCCGCCCGTCCCAAGCAAGGTCTAACGGTCGTCTACCATTCAATCTTCCTGCAATACCCACCGGAAGATGAGCGCGCGCGGATCAGTGCTTTAATGGAGAAGGCAGGCGCAGCGGCAACACCAGAGGCACCGCTCGGATGGGTGCGATTTGAACCAGAAATACTACTTTCCGGTGACCCAAATATACTGGCACCGGCACTCGAAATCGTAAGCTGGCCCGGCGGAAAACGCACCTTACTGGCCAGATCAAACGGCCATGTCACACAGGTCACGGCTCTCTAAAAAGTAAAATGGGCGGCTCCCTTATCAGGAACCACCCGACAGAAGAACATTCCCCTTCAATGCCTCTGATGGCCTCCGTCTACACAGGTTGCAGTGAATGGAAACTGAACGCCTAATGGCCCGGACGTAATTGCATGATTGGCCATGCGCGTCGCAAATGGTATGATTCGGTTTACATCTTGGAGAGCCTCAGAATGGCCGATCAACACAAGCACGCAAATAATGATGGACCAAAGCGCAGCGTACTGCTCATTTTTATCATGCTACTGGCATTTGCAGCCGTTGGTGTTTGGTTCTGGATGAATCAGGAACAAGCTGCCAAGCCGCTTGAAACTGCAAGCACGGCTCCAGAAACCTTAGAACCCCTGCCACCGCCACAGATACTCGACCGGGTACAAGTCTCCGATGATCAGGCTGTCGCCGATGGTACGCTCCGCCGATTTGATGATAATCGTTGGTTAGAATCTGATAGCTTTGTCGGGACGGACAAGGCTGGCAAGCAAGCTGAATTGCGTATCTATATTCTGAGCGAAAACTATTCTTGGGCATTTGGCGACGGTCAAACACTTGAAGGCCCGGCAGGGACGGCCGAAATTGATGCGCTTCTTTCAGGGGGTGATTTTCAGAACCGTTTTTGCGAGAGTCAAAGCGTTCTGGCCATCGGCACATCTTCATTTGAAGGCGCAAGCGACCTTAATCACCGCCTTGCAAGTGAGCGCGCGCGCCACCTCGTTGCTGCACTCGCCAAACGCAAGCAAGCCTGTAGCGCCGAGGGACCACAATTGCTTGGTGCCAGTCTTGGCGAGCATGCTGAAACATCTCCCTGCCCCGGCCGCGCAAGATGCCCGGAAGCGACCAGCTCACAAAGACGGCTTATTCTTGTTGGTGTTGAGAAATTCGCCGATGGCGACAAAGACATAAATTATGATGAGGCGCTCTGGTCAGGCATGCGCCGGTTTGACAGCGAACAGGACAATTTCTTCCGCGACTTCAGGCTCTCAGACTATGATCAGTTCGAAGTTTTAAAATAGCCGCAAAGACGATTTGCTTATTCAGTCGCGCTTACTTTTAACAGGTTCAAGGGCAAGCTACTTGAACGCTTTGTAGACCGGATAACAATTCGCGACTGAACATCTGATACAAGTTCAGACCCCAAGAGCTTGTCGCGTAGAAAGTCATCATAGGCGTGCATATCGGTCGTAACGATGTGCACGACATAATCCACGGCGCCAGTAACCGTCATGCAATCTGTGACTTCGGGCCAGCTTTTCACCATGGTTTCAAATGCGTTTAGATTGTCCCGATTGGGAAGCCCAAGTTTCACACTCGCAATCACCTCGAAATCAAGTCCAAGCTTTTGACGGTTGAGCAATGTCACACGCTTTTCGATGACGCCTTGCTCCTCCATCCGTTTGATCCGTCGCCAGCATGGCGAGGAAGACAGACCGACTTTTTCAGCAATCTCGGCAACCGAGAGGCCAGCATCTTCCTGAACTAACTCCAGAATACGCGTATCGACTTGATCAAGCTGGACTGGCAAAATACACCCCTCAAATGCACAACTTTAGATTATTTTTGTTTCACTTAGCTTTAATAAGCATTGACGCGCAAGTATAATTCCAAATTAATGCACAACAGGAATCTCAACCAAGTGAAGAAGCCATGACAGCTCATATCCGCGCCATTGCCAAGCGCGATCAACGCCGCGCGCCTATGCAGGAAGTCCCTGCAGGAGACATCACGGTTGAAGCTGGACTTGTTGGAGATTTTAAAGGCGCAAAACACAAGACACGCCAAATCACTATCCTTGCTAAGGAAGACTGGCAAAATGCGCTTGCAGACCTGTCGCTTAGCGCAGGCGATCTGCACTGGACCACGCGCCGCGCCAATCTATTATGCGAAGGTCTGCGTCTGCCGCGCGTTAAGGGCGCAATCCTCACCATCGGCGCGGTCAAGCTGGAAGTCACCGGTCAAACCCATCCCTGCCGCCGGATGGATGAGGCTCATCCCGGCCTGCTAAAAGCACTCGCCCCGCAATGGCGAGGCGGAGTGACCTGCACGGTTCTATCGCCCGGTCGGGTCGCGCTTGAAGACGAGATCAAAATCCTCTCCTCACCGCCAGAGCCGCCCCCGCGCATATTGCCGGGGTAAGCAGCGGCCTGCTAGCCATGCTCAATAAAAGTGACCAGCAAACGGACAAGTTCTTCCGGCTTATCATCCTGCACAAAATGCGCGCCGTCTTTCACGATCACATGCCGCTGGCTCTTGGCACCCGGCACTGTGCGTTGCCAGATTTTCTCACCGCCCGCGCTAACCGGGTCTTTATCGCTAAAGGCAGTCATGAACGGCTTATCCCATTTGGCCCAAAACTCTGTCATCGCGCGTTGGTTTTCGCGCAACTGGCTCGGCACAAGGAACGGAAACGCCCGCGCTCCGGCCAAATGCGTCTCATCGACAAATGGCGCGGCATAGCCAGCAAGCTCGGCATCAGAAAGCGTGCGATGCGTCGCCGTCTGGAAGAGCGTCTCGATATCAAAGTTTGACGTCGTTTTTGAATAGGCCACCCATTTCGTAAAGGAGAACTCATCGCTACCAATGCCCATCGTCTCAACCGTGCCCTCGCGCCAAACGCCAAAGCGGAACAGCGGATAAGCGATCCAGCCCATAATGCCCTTCGCAGCAGGTAAGGCGGTATTGGAGATCATCACCCGCGCATAGGTATCTGGGGCTTCAGGGACCATGCGCAATCCAAGCAACCCGCCCCAATCCTGCGCAAACAAGGTTACGTCCTTGATGCCAAGATCCTCCACAAAGGTGGTCATCACATCCAGATGCATCTGATAGGAATAATCAGATTGTTTTAGCGGTTTGTCAGATTTTCCAAACCCAACCAGATCGGGCGCGATCACCCTATATCCAGCCAAAGTCAGGCGCGGGATCATATGTCTGTAGAGATAGCTCCAGGAGGGCTGCCCATGCAGAAGCAACACAAC
>CAZXTI010000141.1:0-2154 GCA_964643565.1 uncultured Hyphomonas sp.
GCCCGACCGCCAAAACCAAGTGCCTATAATGCTTCCGTGATCCGTCATTGCTGGCAAGATGTCCTCGTTTTCCAACTGGCGCAAGGCTATGGCCGAAACGGTGCCTGCAAGTTCAGACCATATAGTACATGATCACGGCGGTCGCCAGCAATCTGCAAATAGGCTTTCGCTTCGCCCTCCTCGGCAAAACCGCAATCCACCAAAAGACGCCGTGACCGCGCATTCTCCGGCAATGTCGAGGCCTCAAGGCGGGCCAAAGCAAGATCATCGCGCGCAAATGTAATAATGCGGGTCACAGCTTCGCGCATAAATCCGCGCCCCGTCGCGTTTACATCCAGCCAATATCCAACACTTGCCGTTTGCACTGCGCCGCGCCTGACATTGGAGAGCGTAATTCCGCCGAGCAATGCGTTTGTTTCAACCTGCCAAATAAAGAATGCATATGTCCGCCCCGCCCGCCATGACCTGCGCCATGCGCCCAAGCGTAACCGCCACATTGCGCGCGTATGCGCCTCAGGTGCCCAAAGCGGCTCGAAGGGTTGCAGATGATCCCGGCTACGCTCGCGCATCTGAACCCAAGCCTTATAATCGCCGCGCTGGGGCGGTTGCATATAAAGACGCGCGCACTGCAACTGGGTTGACCGGGAAAGACCGGACGACCAAATCATGCCGCGCCCGATTGATGCTCGCGCAGAAATGCAGCGACCTTAACCGCCTCCGCTGGCAAGCGCGCATAAACTTCGCGCCGCTTCGCTATGTCCCCGCATCGCTCCGGCAAAGGCGCATCACGCCCGGTTGTCTGGCTCACCGTTTCGGGAAACTTCGCCGCATGCGCCGTCGCCAAAACGACAGTCGTGACATCACTGCGAGGCTGGCGGCGCGCTGCTGCTGTGCCGACCGCTGTGTGCGGGCAGATCAACCAACCCGTCTCATCCAGCACGCGCTGCATCTCGCTCATCGTGTCCGTATTGCTCACTTGTTCAGCGCCAAAGCCCAGCGTGCGAAACTCCGCGACAATCCCGTCCGACAAGCTCACATCGCCGGATTGCGCATAGGCGGCATATGTCTCGCGGACAAAGCTGGCATCCCGCCCACATGCTTCAAACAGAACGCGCTCAAAATTCGACGGCACTGAAATATCCATCGCCGGACTAGGCGTAGACACCGCCGGAGTGCGCTTCATTTCGCCGCCCTGAAGAATACGGGCCAGCGCATCATTCTCATTAACCGCGCAGCAACATTCCCAGCCGCCATGGAGCAACCCGCATTTGGCCGCGACAAAGCCAGCCAGCGCATCGCCCATATTCCCGCTTGGAACGACAAAACGGATCTTTGTATCGAGCTTACTCTGAACCGCCGCGTAATAAACTGCCTGCGCAGTGATGCGCGCCCAATTGATGGAATTGACGCCGGACAAGCCCACCTCAGCGACAAAGCCTTTGTCAGCAAAGAGCGTTTTGACAATCGCCTGACAGTCATCAAAGTCGCCATCAATGGCAATATTGTGGACATTGCCCGCGCCCGTTGCGGTCATGAAGCGGCGCTGAACCGGGCTAATGCGCTCATCTGGATGAAGAATGAAAAGGTCAGCATGTTTGGCTCCGGCAAAGGCGTCCGCCGCTGCGCCGCCCGTATCGCCAGAGGTTGCGCAAATGATTGACAAGCGCTGACCCGATTTGCCAAGCGCATAATCATAAAGCTCTGCGATCAATTGCATGGCGACATCTTTAAAAGCGAGCGTCGGCCCGTGATGCAGCTCCATCATCCACACATCACCGCCAAGCTCGGTTAGCGGCGCAACGCTTTGATGGGAGAAACTCGCATAAGCACGCTCACACATGGCCAGCAAGTCCGCATGCGGAATACTGTCCCCGGCGAAAGCCGATACAATCCGCGCCGCTGTCATGTGGTAGGGCTCGCCCGGCAAAGGCGGCTCAATCTCAGGCCAGTGCTCGGGCATATACAGCCCGCCATCAGGGGCAAGCCCGGCAAGACAGGCGCTAACAAAGTCTACCGGCTCAGCGCCGCCGCGTGTCGAGATATATTTCATGTCCCGTTTCCAAATCTCAGACGACCAGCCTTAATATGGAAGATCAGGTAAATAATAAACAGCCCCGCGCCAATGCCCCACCATGTAAACGCATACCCCAAATG
>CAZXTI010000141.1:2254-5128 GCA_964643565.1 uncultured Hyphomonas sp.
AGCGCTGCCATTGCCAATTTCCCAACATGGCGAGAATACCAAGCGACACCACCACACAGATGGTCATCACAGGAAGCGGGCGAAACATCATTCGTGTTTGCCCCTTCCATACTTAGTTTAACAATGGGCAGGCCTGATCTTAACCGCCGCCTTCAAGGATCAGCTTCGGTGCGACATAGACAAAGGCGAACAGGAACAGCCAGACCACGTCAACAAAGTGCCAGTACCAAGCCGCCGCTTCAAAGCCAAAATGCTTCTTCGGCGTAAAGCCACCCGCCATCAGGCGCAGCAAGCAAATCGCGAGGAAGATCGTTCCGATAAGAACATGCGCGCCGTGAAAGCCTGTCGCCATGAAGAAGGCAGACCCGTAAAGCGTACCGGAATAGCTAAAGCCAGCTTCGGCATATTCGATACCCTGAACGAGCGTAAAAATCGCGCCGAGAATGATTGTCAGGATCAGGCCATTGCGCGTGCCCTTACGGTCGCCGTGCTGAAGCGCATGGTGCGCCCATGTGACCGTCGTTCCTGATGTCAGCAAAATAGCCGTATTCAGCAGCGGCAAGTGGAATGGATCGAACGTGTTCACACCGGGAGGCGGCCAAGAGGCCCACGCTGCGAGGCCTTCATAGATCACATTTGCGCTGTCAAAAGTCGCGCCCGCGCGCGCCTCATGGAAAATCGTCATCTCAAAGAATGACCAGAACCACGCCACAAAGAACATCACCTCGGACGCGATGAACATAATCATGCCATAGCGAAGGCCAATCTGGACAACCGGCGTATGGTCGCCGCCGACGCTTTCTTTGATGACTTCGCGCCACCAACCAAACATAACAATGGCAACCGCAGCAAAACCGGCAAACATAAGGCCCGTTGATCCGGCAGGCATACCGAACAAGCCCTTCATATATGTCACGCCGCCAAGCGCCAGGGTTGTCACCGCCAATGAGCCGATAAGCGGCCATGGCGATGGGTTCACCAAATGATAATCGTGTCTGACGTCACCGGCCATATCTAGGAATCCCCAGTCTTATTCATGAATCAGTCCTTCTTTACCCAAACTCGCTACGGGTTTGCAACCGGCAGAGCGAGTGCTGCCGATTTGGTCGCACCCTGAAAATTTTCCGTTTCGTAGAAGGTATAGGAAAGCGTAATGGTTGTTAGCGAATTAAGCTGGCGCTCCTCAGCGAGCTCTGGGGCAACAAAAAACACCACAGGAAGCGTTTTCGTTTCCCCGGCGCCGATGATTCGCTCCTCAAAACAGAAGCATTCCAGCTTGTTAAAATAGCGCCCGGCCACATGCGGGGTCACATTATAGCCCGCCATAATGGAAATCGCTTCATTGGACGTATTGGTCACTTCATAAGTCGCAAGCCCATGCGCGCCCAGCGGCAATTCATGGCTGACCTGTAAGGGACGGAATAAAAGCGGCGCATTCGCGACATTCGCATCGAAACGCACCTCAATTGTCCGGTCGAGCACAGCGCTTGGCGCGGCGGTGGCGACCCGCGTTGTTCCGCCAAAGCCCGTCACACGGCAAAACGTGTCGTAAAGCGGCTTTGAGGCGAAGGCGAGGCCCAGCATTGTAAGTCCAACACCGCCGGCAATATAGGCAATCGTGGTGGACTTCATGACGCCCCTCCAGAGACGCGTTGAATGTTTTCAACAAGGCGTAGCGCGGAAATGAGGGCGATCAGGATGACAAATCCGAACAGCGCGAGGCCCAGCCACATATTTCGTTTCTTCTGCGCAGCAAGACGCGCAGCTTCATCCACAGCTTCATCAACAGGCGTGTCCACAGGCTTATCTACAGCTTTATCCACAGACTGTTCTGACATTAGCCAATCCTCACCGGGAAATGCAGCCCAAGTCCAGCATGCTCAATCAGTAGCGCCGCAAACAAAACAAAGAGATAAAGGATCGAGAACAGGAAAAGGCGTTTGGCATTTTTCATGTCTGCGCCCGGCGCGCCCGCATCGCCGACCTTGCTGCGGAAAACCACAACCGCGCCATAGAGGAAAGCTGCGCCAAGTGCGCCAGCCGTCACAGCATAAATCCAGCCGCCAAGCCCGGTAAACACAGGCGCAAGCCCGGTCGGTACGAGCAAAAGCGTATAGAGCAGGATTTGCAGCCGCGTCGCTTTAGCCCCATGCGTCACCGGAAGCATCGGCACACCAGCCTTCTCATATTCCTTGTGGGCCAAAAGGGAGAGCGCCCAGAAATGCGGCGGCGTCCAGAAAAAGATGATCGCAAACAGGATCCACGCATCAAGCGGGGTAGATCCTGTCACTGCCGCCCAGCCAATCACCGGCGGAAACGCACCAGCAGCCCCGCCAATTACAATATTCTGCGGCGTGCGGCGCTTCAGCAGCATGGTGTAGAACCACGCATAATATCCGATTGATAGCGCAAGCAGACCAGCGGCGATCCAATTGCTCGCCATCCACATCAAAAGAACAGAAATACCCGACATGATCAGGCCAAGCGCCAGCGCCTCACCGCGCGGAACCGCGCCAGATGGGATTGGCCGCGTCGCCGTGCGCGTCATAATCGCGTCAATATCGGCGTCATACCACATATTCAACGCACCGGCCGCGCCAGAGCCAAGCGCAACCGCAAAAATAGCAACCGCCGCCATCACCGGATTTATCGCGCCCGGCGCAGCCACAAGCCCTGCCAGCGCGGTAAACACGACCAGCATCATAATACGCGGCTTCATCAGCTGCACATAATCACCCGCCGTTGCATAGCGGCGTTGCGGTTCAGAAGTTAGCGACTGATCGGTCATGGGCGTCGACGGGCTCTTTTCGGTTGCGAATACGGCGTGAGATAGCTTCTTACAGCGTCATAGCAAAGAGGGTAACTGAAATCAGC
>CAZXTI010000142.1:0-5081 GCA_964643565.1 uncultured Hyphomonas sp.
TGAGCGTCTGAGTTTCAACAACAAACTCATCTTCAATCTCACCAAGCCCGCCCGCCTCAGCAAACAAAGCCGCGCGGATACCATATTGCTCAGGAATAACATCTGGCAGGGTCACTTCCAGCGTGCCTTGATAGAAGACCTGCCCGCCAAGTGCCTGGCCACGGAAAACTTGTCCCGTTTCGTTGCCATTCTCATCGAGCTGGAACAGCGCTGTACGCGGACCAATACCCGCTACGTTAAACCCTCGGAAGTTCGTGCCGCCACGGAAGAAGCGGTTATTGATCCGCAATGTCTCGCCGCTACCGAATGAAAGTATGCCGCCGCCCTGTAAGCGCAGACTTGCGCGAATGCCCTTAGCAATCCCCCGGTGCCCCGCAACTTCGGCCACCGTGCGCAAGAAGCGAACATCGCCGCCAACACCAGCAAAGTCTTGATCAATCCTGAACTCATATCCGCGTGTCGGCTCAATCGGATTATTCAAGTTATTCCAAGCAAATGTATATCCAAAAAGAGACGTTAGCTCGTTGCGCTCATTCTCACAAATAGCGGGGATCGCAACAAATTCAGGGCTACATTGATCAACCTGAGTAACGCCTTCCGGAAATGGGTTTGTGAAAATCGTCACAGGCGCGAAGATAGGCTCACCCGCATCGTTGAGTACAGGATTCCCATCTCCATCAAACGTCTGTGCAACAGCAATGTTGCCATCCGCATCAAGGAAACCAGGGATCGGGCTAATATCAATATTATCCTGCGAAATACGGTAGCGCAGAGACAATTGGCTGCGCAGCGTTACAGGAAAACCGAAATTGACCTGCCCGCCAAAAGTTTGCGACTCAAAGAAACTCACATCGGAGAAGTCACTTCGGCTTGCAAAAACCGAGATACCAGCGGCAAGATTGCGTCCAAGGAATTGGGGCTCCTGATAGCGAATGTCGACCAGTTGGTTACGTTGTGATGCCGAGATACGCGCAGACGCAACAACGCCGCGGCCAAGCAAATTTCGCTCTGAGACGTTTAGGTCGAGGAGAAAGTTATCAACCGAAGAGAAACCGACAGACGCCGACAATTCACCTGTAGGTTGCTCGGTGACAGCCACATCCAGTGACGCGCGGTCAGCAGCTCTTTCGGGAAATTCAGTGATCTCAACCTCACTAAAATATCCCAAACTCAAGACGCGGGCGCGCGAGCGGTCAATCGAGACTCTGTTAAAAGCATCGCCTTCTGAAACAAGCAGTCGGCTACGCACGACAGGATCTAGCGTTCTCGTATTACCGACTATGTTAATCCGTTCAATATAAACACGCGGGCCTTCGTCGAGCGCAAAGACAATATCAATTTTGCCTGTGTCCGGGTTCGGACTAATCCGCGGAATAACATCGACAAACGCATAGCCATTCAGACCCGCGACGGCTGTAAGCTCGTCAATCACATCCTCGATCAAGTCCGCCTTATAAAGCGAGCCGGACTTAATGCTAATCGCACGGGAAAGTGCATCTTCATCAAGTTTATCAAGGTTCGTGTCGACCTTGATATCTCCGAATTCATACTGACGTCCTTCATCGACGGTGAAGGTAATGTAGAAATCTTTCTGGTCCGGCGTAATCGCCGCGTCAGCGGTCACAACCCGAAAATCATAATATCCACGGTTCTGGTAGAACTGGCGCAGCAATTCTTGGTCAAACTGCAGGCGATCTGGATCGTAATTGTCATTGGAGCTAAAGAAAGTCCGAAGTCGCGATTGCTTGGTGACAATCTCGCTGCGCAAACGCGAGTCAGAAAATAGCTCATTGCCGATAAAGTTGATTGACCGAACCCCGGTTGTCGGGCCTTCGGTAATTTCAAAGATCAAATCGACCCGGCTTTGGTCTAACAATTTATATTGCGGTGTAACCTCAGCAGCAAACCGCCCTGACGCTCTATAAAGCTCAACAATGCGGCGCACATCAGACTGCACACGCGCTAGCGTAAATACGCCGCGTGGTTCGGCCTGAATTTCATCGCGAATATTATCGTCTTCGAGTGTCCGGTTCCCTTCAAAGATAACCCGGTTGATAATCGGGTTCTCGACAACAGTGACGATCAAATCATCTCCGCGACGCCCAATATTCACGTCAGCAAACAGCTCCGTGCTGAAAAGCGTTTTGAGCGACAAATCCAACACTTCTTCATTGAAGGTACCGCCCGGCCGCGCAAGCAGATAGGATTGGATCGTTTGCGTTTCGATCCGTTGGTTGCCTTCAATAATGACCGAGCGAATTGTACCGCCCAAAGGATCAGCCGGCGGTGCCTCTTGCCCGAAAGCAGGCAATACACCCGATAGCCCTGCCGACCCCACGAGAAATGTGGATGCCATTAAAGTTGCTGAAAGTAGAGTACGCATAAGACTTCTTCTCAATTAACTTCTAAATTTGCGGCTATCCGCCAAACCCTTGTAAAATTCCAGTTTTAACAATATCACCCGCCGTTACGATCACCGCGATCCCTAAAAGGAAAATTGCGCCAAAAGTCAGGGTAATCTCTTGCACTCTTTCTGGCAAAACACTTCCTGTTAAAGCTTCATAGGCGTTGAAAACAAGATGTCCACCGTCAAGTACCGGCAAGGGCAGTAAATTCACTAATCCTATCCCAACCGACACAAAAGCGCTGATCTGGACCAACATCCAAAAAACCGCCTTTAAGCGCGCTGATAAAGGCTGCGCCTCTTGCTCAAGTGTCGTGCTGACAATGCGGCGCGTCATATCGCCAATACCGACCGGACCGCTAAGTTGTGTAATTGGTTCGCGCCCCGTTACGAGGCGGCCAAGCATCTTGCCTGTCGTCGTAATCACTTCCCCGGTTTGGCGCACGCCTTCGCCAAAAGCGCCTACTGGCGAATAGCTTAGCCGGTCTACCTCAACGGCGTTCATCTCCAAGCCAATCCGGCCAACACTGACCCGTTGGCCGAACTCACTCTCAATCGACTGGCGAACAGGCACAACAGCAAGCTCGATCTGCTGACCAGCGCGCTCCACCAGAAACACCAATTCATCGCCCGTCGACAGTGTGACAGCGCGCTGTATGTCCTGGCTGTGCTCGATCGGCTTACCATCAACTGACAACAAGACATCCCCGGCTTCAAAACCAGCCGCCTGCGCAGGTCCGTCCTGGAAACCAACAACTGTTATGTGGTGGATAGGATTACCGAAATTCATCGCCACAATCATGAAAAGGAAAACAGCGAGCACCATATTCGCAAACGGCCCCGCAGCAGACACAATCGAGCGCTGGCCAACAGTCAAATCCATATACTTCTTACCAATCGGGCCATCTTCGATTTTCCCGACATCACCTGCTGTCTGACTCTCGCCGACAAATTTCACAAATCCACCAAATGGTATCCAGTTGATCCGCCAGCGCGTATTGCGCTTGTCCTTGCGTTCAAAAATCGGTTTGCCAAACCCGACCGAGAATGATTCTGCAGCAGCGCCAAATGCGCGCCCGGCCCAGTAGTGCCCAAGCTCATGAACGACCACAACAAGGCCGAGCACGATAAACAGTGATAGCAGGCCAAGTGGCCCTTGGGCAAAAATGCTACTCATTGAAAACACTCACTTTAAACCAAGTCGCAGCTTTATGCTTGCAAACGGTTGAGGATGGATTTTGCAACACACTCTCCTTCATCTTGGCATTGCAAGATTCCGTTAAGAGATAATAAAGAGGCATTTTCAAATCCACGACGCGAGAACTCTTCCAGACTAGCTTCTACAATGTAGCTTATGTCGGTAAAACGGCATGCGCTTGCAATAAATGCAGAAACAGCCACTTCATTAGCAACATTTAATATGAGCGGGGCACTTCCACCAGCCGTAAGTGACTGTTTTGAAAGGGTAATTGCGGGAAACCGTTCAGAATCGACTGTTTCGAAGTCGAGACGCGAAATAGTAGCTAAATCGAGTCGTTTTACCTCAGTTTCGATCCGTTGGTCCGGCCAGGCCAATGCATAAGCAATGGGGGTACGCATATCTGGCACCCCAAGTTGAGCCAGTACAGAGCCATCATTATAGGACACCATGCTGTGTATGATCGACTGTGGGTGGACCACGACATCGATGTCTTCTGCCGTTTTATTGAACAAATATGCCGCTTCAATAACCTCAAGCGCCTTATTCATCATTGTGGCGCTGTCGATCGAGATTTTAAGCCCCATCGACCAGCGCGGATGGTTACGCGCATCGGCGACACTCATCTCAGCCATGTCCGCCTTCGATGTGTTCAGGAAAGGTCCGCCCGACGCCGTCAAGGTCAGCTTCTCCACATCATCGCGATCATGCAGCACTTGAAAAATAGCGCTATGCTCTGAATCCATCGGGATTAAGTCTGCCCCGCTTTTGCGTGCTTCAAGCTTCATCAGGTCGCCTGCGCAAATCAGGCTCTCCTTATTGGCAAGCGCAACGGACACCCCCGCTTGCAGCGCCGCCAATGTCGAGGGCAGCCCCGCCACACCAACAATCGCAGCCACGAGCCGATGCACCGGACGTCCTGCCGCTTCGATCTGTGCAGTATCACCAGCTGCCGCCGCAATCCCGTGCCCCTCAAGGCGCGCAGTGAGCTCTTCATATTTGCTCTCATCAGCAATCACCGCCAGCGACGCACGGTGCGCAATTGCCTGCTCAGCGAGCTCGGCAACATTCGACCCGGCAGCAAGCACATCAATCTCATAAACCGGCGCGCGCGCATTGGCATGTTCAATAACGGCCAGCGTCGATTGCCCGACAGAGCCGGTTGAACCAAATATGCTAATCCGTTTCGTGCTCATGCAGCCCCTGCCAGCATCACTGCAAAATCAGGAAATATTCTCAATATGCCCACCATGGCAACGCAGGCGACCCCGAAGCCGTCTAGCCGATCCATCACGCCGCCATGCCCCGGCAAAAATCCGCTACTATCCTTCACATTGTGTCGACGCTTCACTTGCGACTCAAATAAGTCGCCGATTTGTGCCGTTATAGAAACAAACAGTCCAATGAACGCCCAAAGCAATATGTCGGCATGTATGAAGTAGGCAAACAAGGCTCCGGCAAGCGCACTAAACACAAGCG
>CAZXTI010000143.1:0-5043 GCA_964643565.1 uncultured Hyphomonas sp.
ATGCTAATCCGTTTCGTGCTCATGCGGCCCCTGCCAGCATCACTGCAAAATCAGGAAATATTCTCAATATACCCACCATCGCAACGCAGGCGACCCCGAAGCCATCGAGCCGATCCATTACGCCGCCATGCCCCGGCAAAAACCCGCTACTATCCTTCACATTGTGTCGACGCTTCACCTGCGACTCAAATAAGTCGCCGATCTGCGCCGTTACAGAAACAAACAGACCAATGAACGCCCAGAGCAATATGTCGGCATGTATGAAGTAGGCAAACACCGCTCCGGCAAGCGCACTAAACACAAGCGCGCCGATGGCCCCGCTCCAGGTTTTGTTCGGGCTATCCTTGGGCGCCAATAATGGGCCACCAAACTGACGCCCGGTGAAATATGCGCCCGTATCAGAGCTCCAACTGAGCACCATAACGCCCATAGCGATCGCCCACCCGGCATCCGGGAAATCGCGCAAATACTGCATCGCCAATGGAAGCCCGCCAGCATAGAGCGTACCCAGCAAGGCAGAGCCGCGCAGCCCCTGCTTGAAATCCACAATCAGCGCGACAAGACCCGCCGCAACCAGGCACATCAAAGCCCAGCGCGCATCAACCAGAAACAAGGCATTGGCGACAATCGCGCCGATAATCATCACATAAGGGCCACGCGCCTTGGCCATGCGCGCCCACTCAAACGCCATAACGCCAGCGCAAATCGCCGCAATAACCGCCAGCGCGACACTGCCATACCAAACGCAGAACAAACCAATCGGAACAAGTACCGCCGCCGATACGAGGCGCGTCACCAGATCACGGCTCAACCCGCCAGATTTCGCCTGCTGCGTCATGCTGCATCCTCCGGTAATCCACCGAAGCGGCGTTCGCGGCCCGCATAATCTGCCAAAACCTGTTTAAAGGCTGCTGCGTCAAAGTCAGGCCAAAGCGTATCAACGATCGCCAGTTCCGAATAGGCAATCTGCCAAAGTAGAAAATTACTGATCCTGTGCTCGCCGCTTGTGCGAATGAGCAAGTCTGGGTCTGGCAAGCCTGCGGTATCAAGCGCGCCTTCAAAGCGCTCCGCAGTGATCTCTGAAGGTTGGAGATGCCCCGCCGCGACCTCGGCTGCCAAGGCCTGCGCCGCGCGAACAATTTCCTCTTGCCCGCCATAATTAAACGCGATGGTCAAATGCGCCCGTGTATTTGCCTCGGTCTGCGCCTCAGCCTTGCCGATCAAAGCGGAAATATCTTCAGGAAGCCCGTCGCGCTGTCCTATAACCCGCACCCGGACGCCTTCCCGCGTCAGGCGGTTGAGATCACGTTTCACATAAGCCCGCAACAATCCAAATAGCGCATTCACCTCTTGAGCCGGGCGACGCCAATTCTCTGTCGAGAAGGAAAAGACCGTCAGATACTTTACGCCCAATTGTCCGGCCACATCGACAATCTCTCGCAAGGCTTCCACCCCGCGTTCATGTCCCACCGCGCGCGGCAAGCCTTTAGCCTGCGCCCAGCGCCCATTCCCATCCATGATAATGGCAACGTGTTCAGGGACACTGGATTGAGGGAGCGGAAGGCTTGTCATGCGGCCAGACACTCAGGTCTTTTAGACCTGCATGATCTCCGCTTCTTTGGCTTTCAATGCTTCATCAATGCGCGCAACGAACTGGTCTGTTAGCTTTTGAACGTCGCCTTCAAAACCCTTCTGTTCGTCCTTGCTGATATCACCATCTTTTTCCATTTTCTTCAGCGCATCCATGCCGTCGCGCCGCACATTGCGAACTGCGACCTTGGCCGCCTCTGCATATTTGCCCGCAACCTTGGTCAACTCAACACGGCGCTCTTCATTCAGCGGCGGGATAGGAATGCGCAAATTTGTACCATCCACAACCGGGTTTAAGCCAAGCCCTGAATTACGGATCGCCTTGTCAGCTGCCTCGACCAGAGACTTGTCCCATATGTTCACACTCAGCATGCGAGACTCAGGAACGGATACAGAGCCAACCTGACTGATCGGGACATTGCTGCCATAGGCAGGCACTTGCACAGAATCGAGTAAGTTCACCGAAGCACGCCCAGTGCGCAGCCCGCCAAATTCTTGCGATAAATTGGTGATGGCGCCATCCATGCGCCGCGAGAGATCTGCTTCATCATAGCTCATGCGTGTTGGTCCTTAGTCCTGAATTATCGTAAACTTACCGCGTCCATGCAGTACATTTTGCAAACTATCTGGCTTGTGCAAGGAGAAAACCACAATTGGTATGTTGCTGTCACGCATTAGGCTGACTGCGGCCGGATCCATAACCTTCAAATTATCCGCCAAAACCTTCTGATATGGCAGCGTATCATAGCGCTCTGCATCCGGGTTTGTCTTCGGATCAGCGGAATAAACCCCGTCAACTTGCGTCCCTTTGAGCAGCGCATCGCAGCCCATTTCAGCCGCGCGAAGCGCTGCGCCCGTATCCGTCGTAAAGAATGGGTTTCCCGTTCCGGCAGCGAAGATAACAATGCGTCCTTTTTCCATATGGCGCACGGCGCGGCGGCGAATAAACGGCTCACAGACCGTTTCCATGCGAATAGCAGATTGTACGCGTGTTTGGTGCCCGGCTTCTTCAAGCGCCGATTGCAGCGCCAATGCGTTCATCACCGTGGCGAGCATGCCCATGCTGTCGGCCTGCGAGCGGTCCATGCCTTTTGCAGCGCCTGCCATGCCTCTGAAGATATTTCCCCCGCCAATCACGACGCAAATCTCAGCACCGGAATTTTGCGCCTTGCCAATCTCCTCGGCAAATTTTCGGCACGTCGGCGTATCAATCCCGAACTCACCCGGTCCCATAAGGGCTTCACCGGACAATTTCAGCAGAACGCGTTTAAATTTTAAGTCGGAAGATGGGTCAGAATCGTTGGCCATATTATGGGCTCCACACTTGTTCTAACCGCTGATAAAGGATTCCCGGCCACCTGTCATGGTAGCCGGGACACCAAATATGAGTTTTTTTAGCTGCCTTTAGACATAGAGGCGACTTCAGCTGCGAAATCGTCCTCTTTTTTCTCAATGCCTTCGCCCAGTCCGAAGCGAACAAAACCCTTCAGGGTCGCGCCGCTTTCTTCGATGAACTGGCCAACCGTCTGATCAGGGTTCATGACAAAGTTCTGCTCAACCAGCACAACTTCTTTGTAGAACTTCTTAATCCGGCCTTTGATCATATTCTCAATGATGTTTTCTGGCTTGCCGCTTTCGCGTGCCTGCTCGGTCAGGAAGTTCTTTTCCTTCTCGATCAAGGCAGGGTCAAGCTCGTCAGTCGTAGCTGCTGCTGGTGAGGTCGCCGCGACATGCATCGCAATCTTACGTCCTGCTTCAGCTAAATCGCCAGCGCCTTCCAGCGCAACAATAACGCCAACTTTGCCCATGCCATCGGTTTCAGCATTGTGAATGTAAGCGGCAACCGCACCTTCACCGACAGTAAGCTTTGCTGTCCGGCGCACATTCATGTTCTCGCCAATGGTCGCAACCATGCGCTTGACCATGTCGTCGACCGTGCCGTCGCCATCTGGAGAGGCAGACCCTAGCAGTCCATCCAATGAGCCATCTGTGCCCAGCGCCACTTTTGCGATGTCCCGCAGAGAGCCTTGGAAGGACTCATTACGCGCCACAAAATCGGTCTCCGCATTCAGCTCGACAACCGCGCCAGATTTTCCATCATCGGAAATCTGAACCGCAACCAGTCCGTCCGCCGCTGTACGGCCAGACTTCTTCGCCGCTTTAGAGAGGCCCTTCGCGCGCAGCCATTCGACTGCTGCTTCCTTATCGCCTTCGCTTTCGACAAGCGCTTTCTTGGCGTCCATCATGCCTGCGCCTGTTTGGTCGCGCAGTTCTTTTACGAGGGCAGCTGTTATCTGTGCCATCCTTGTCATCCTTCAAATTTGAGGTTCAAAACTATTTGAAATTACTAACTAGCTGATTCTGGCTCGGCTGGCGTGTCGCCTTCCGGGGCAGCTGCTTCAGCAGCCGGTGCCGCCTCGGCTTCTGCCGCCGCATCCACAGCAGCAACATCTGCTGCGGCAATCGCTTCGACATCTTCTGATGCACCAAGATCAATCCCGAGACCGGCAGTCGATTCAGCCAGACCATCAAGCACCGCATCAGCAATGAGATTACAGTAAAGCGAAATCGCGCGTGAAGCATCATCATTACCCGGGAACGGGAAATCAATGCCGTCTGGGTTACAGTTGCTATCAACAACCGCAACAACCGGAATGCCAAGCTTCTTGGCTTCCAGAACCGCAATGCTTTCCTTGTTCGTGTCGATCACAAACATAAGGCTCGGCAAGCCGCCCATTGTCGAAATACCGCCCAATGCGCGGTCCAGCTTTTCGCGTTCACGCTCAAGGTTCAAAAGCTCTTTCTTGGTCAGGCCTTCACGCGCAGCAGCGCCTTCGCCTTCAAAAAGTGCATTCAGCTCTTTCAAACGCTTGATCGAGTTTGAAACCGTTGACCAGTTGGTCAGTGTTCCGCCAAGCCAGCGATGGTTCATATAATACTGAGCACAACGCCCCGCAGCTTCGCGAATAGGCTCTTGGGCCTGACGCTTCGTGCCAACGAACAGAACGCGTCCGCCCTTGGCAACTGTATCGCGCACCTGAACAAGCGCTTGGTGCAGCAATGGAACCGTCTTTGACAGGTCCATAATATGAATACCAGAACGGTCGCCATAGATGAATTGCTTCATCTTGGGGTTCCAGCGGTGAGTTTGGTGTCCAAAGTGTACGCCTGCTTCAAGCAGTTCGCGCATGGTAAATTCTGGCAGTGCCATCGTTTTATTTCTCCAATCCGGTTAGCCGCCGCAGGAGGAATGAAAGCCCACATGGGCCCCCACACCGGACTATATGTCCCACGTGTCGGAATAGCTCGCGCTTATACAGGTTTTAAACCGTTTTGCAAGCCCCGTGGGAGGCACAAATAACCGCGCAAAATATCGAAAGATTGGGAAGCCAAAATAATGGCGACTCCTGCAGGATTCGAACCTGCGACCGTCGGATTAGAAATCCGATGCTC
>CAZXTI010000144.1:0-5002 GCA_964643565.1 uncultured Hyphomonas sp.
GCCACAATCTCGCCGCCGCCCTTACGGGTGCGATTGACAATGGCTTCCATTTTCTCGTCCGTCGACCAACCCATTTTGATAAGGTCTGGCACAGGGATGCCGGCGACAGTGGAATAGCGCAGCAGCGGAACCATCGTGTCGCCATGTCCGCCCATAACGAATGCGGTTGTGTCTTCTGCTGATGAGCCAAACTCATCGCAAAGGAAATGACGGAAACGCGCTGAGTCCAAAACGCCAGCCATGCCGACAACCATATTGGTTGGCAGACCGGAGAATTTTTGTAGCGCCCAGACCATCGCGTCGAGCGGGTTGGTAATGCAGATAACAAAAGCGTTCGGCGCGTGGGCGGCAATGCCTTCACCAACTGATTTCATGACTTTCAGATTGATGCCGAGAAGATCGTCGCGGCTCATGCCCGGCTTGCGCGCGACACCAGCGGTGATGATGCAAACATCCGCGCCTGCGATGTCGGCATAGTCCTGCGTGCCTTTAAGGGTAACATCTTTGCCGAAAACGGGGCTTGCTTCGGAAATATCCAAGGCTTTGCCTTCTGGCAGGCCTTCAGCGATGTCGAATAGAACAACGTCGCCAAGTTCTTCACGCGCGCAGATATGAGCAAGCGTACCGCCGATCATGCCAGCGCCGATGAGGGCAATCTTTTTACGAGCCATTTGGGTCTCCTTATTAAAAATCTTGGAAATAGAGTTGGCCACTCCTAACCGAGCTAGGCGCGCGGTGCAATGGGCAGCGCGTGTCTCGTTTTCACACCTGCGCGAGTGCTCGTACTCATTTTTCAAAGCGGTTGGTTCAAGGGGGCTGGATTTTTTTTGCGAACCCATGCATGTCTGAGCCCATGTTACCACCACGCACACGCCGCTCTCCCGTTGCGCCTAATCGGTGCAATCTATCCCGTGCCATCGAGATCATTGGCGATAAATGGCATTTGATGATCCTGCGCTCGGCGATGTATGGCGTGCGCCGGTTCGATGATTTTCAGTCAGAACTTGGTGCCCCGCGCACTGTGCTCAGCGGACGCTTGAAAAAGCTCGTTGCGAATGGCCTCTTGGAGACCAAAGAATACCGCGAAGAGGGTAGCCGCGCGCGCAAAGAATATGTTCTGACCAAGCAAGGCAATGCCTTACGTCCGATCCTGATTGCGCTCACGCAATGGGGCGATGACTGGCTCGGCGAGGGCGAAGCGCCCATCGGTTTTACTCAGAAAAAAGGCGGCGCTGTTAAAGCTGGCTTCGTGAATGCAAAAGGCAAAGAAGTGCCCGTTGAAGAATTGCGGATCGTGTTGCGTAAATAGCCGATAATTCGATACCCCATTAAAATTTAAAGTTTTTTATTCGCCGTCATTACGTCGTTTCTTCTTGACCCTTGTACTGCTCAAGGCACAATAGGTGCCTGCGGGACTGATCATCATCGACGAGGGAATGAAAATGATAGGTGCAAACTTTGCAAGTAAAACAGTCAAGGCGGCGATTTTCGCGATGGCTGCAACCCTTTTAACGGCCTGCGAGACAACACCTGATGCAAGGTCTGTCGATATCGAAACGGCGTCCGTTTCAGGGGCTGACTTTTCAAACTATCAAACATATTTCGTGCTGGAAGTTCCGCCCGGAGAAAATGATGTGGCGCCGCCAAAGCCTTTTTCACGTGTCGTCGTTGAGGCAGCCGTTCGGCGTGAATTGGATGCCCGTAATTATCGCGAAATCGATGACAAAGATGCAGCCGACATGTTGATCGCCATCCAATTTTCTTTGAAGGATGAGACACAATACAAAACGCAAACGACATATGAAACCGAGGTCGTCAGATATGGCGGGTACGGAAGAGGATATGGCAGCGGATATGGATATGGGTCACGCGGGTATAATCGCGGCGGCTATAGCTATGGGTATGGATACAGAGATCATTATGGCTACAGGACTGTCCCGCGCTCAACGGTTGTTGCCCAGGATTTTCGTCAAGGAAACATGTTGATTGATCTGATCGACCGGGAATCAAATTCCGCTGTTTGGGTCGCGCATGCGGCAGGCGAGGGCGAACATAAATTGGATCGGATTGAGGCAAAGGTGAATGCCGTCGTGGCAAGCATATTCTCGCGCTACCCGCATAGGGCCGCACCTGCAAACTGAGCCGGACCGGCATCCCGAGGCGGCTTGAATCGTTGCCTGTAGATCAACATATATTCGCAGTTGGCGCACCGTTTCAAATACGCTGCGGCGGAAAGCACATATGGCTGCTGCGTGGTGAGAGAGAGCCGCCTTATCCCTTGGCGATGCTTGAACAATTGAAGCAATCTCGATAGGCGTGGAAAATAAAAGGGACTAAAAGATGACAGATGAAACCGACAAAATCGGCGATGATGTTACCATCACGCCGCACAAATCCCTGTTAAAGCGTATTGATATTGGTTTGGTGACAGGCCTATGTGCGCTGTTGATTTCCTTTGTCGGTATTCTCACCTCCCGCGCCACATTCAAAATGAATCAGGAAACGCAAAAAGTACGCGTTCTACCGATCATTGATATCGATATGGGATACAGGGGAAAACCCGATGCGACCGGAGCTGAGCGGCAATATTTTGAAGTGACGCTGAGCAATGTCGGCGCAGGGATTGCGCATATTCAGTCAGTTGTGCCAAGCGCAAAAGGTGAGCCGCTCGACACGTATGAAGCTTTTGAAGATGTGATCATGACGGGGCGTATGCGGTCCTGGGCGACGCTGACAGAAGCCCCTGCAACCGGCTATCTGCGCGCCGGAGATGCCATGACACCAAGCTCTTACAGGATAGGCGGGGCTAGCGGCGACCTACAGGCCTATTTGCGCGGACAATGGGGCACACCGCTCGATGGGCTGGACCTAAAGGTCTGCTATTGCTCCGTGTTCGATGATTGCTGGACGGTGAGTTACGCCGACAGAAAATCCCCGGAACCGGTATCCAGTTGCGGCATAGGCGAAACAACAGAAGACCGTTTCCGGGACTTTATAGATCAGCGCACCGCGAAGCGGTTGGCGTCAGAATAAGTTTGGTGGATCGCCTTGGCGCTTAGCGCTTCTCGGCAATCCACGCATCAACCTTTTCTTCCAGTATTGCGAGCGGAACCGGTCCGTCGCGCAAGACGACATCATGATATTCGCCAAGCGTGAACTTGTCGCCAATCGCGGCCTTTGCGCGTTCTCTCAGTTCAAGGATTTTCAGCATGCCGATCTTGTAAGCCGTTGCTTGCCCCGGCATCACAATATAGCGGTCGATCGCTTTGATGCAGTCGCTTTCAGGGTTGGGCGTATTGTCCATAAGGTATTGCGTGGCTTCTTCGCGGGTCCATTTTTTGTCATGCAGGCCTGTGTCCACGACCAGACGCGCCGCGCGCCATAGCTCCATCGCCAGGCGCCCAAAGTCTGAATAGGGATCTTCATAGAAGCCCAGTTCCTTTGGAAGAAACTCTGAATAAAGCCCCCAGCCTTCGGTATAGGCGGTGACGCTGCCATTCTTGCGGAATTCCGGAATGCCTTCCAATTCTTGCGCAATGGCAATTTGCATATGGTGACCCGGAATACCCTCATGATATGCCAGCGCTTCCATCTGATAGGTTGGCATCGCGCTCATCAGATAAAGGTTGGCGTAATAAGTGCCGGGGCGCGATCCATCGGCTGCCGGACGCTGATAGAAAGCTTTGCCAGCACCTTTTTCACGGAACGGCTCTACAGCTTTCACGACAAGGCTTGCTTTGGGAAATGTGTTGAACATTTCAGGCAAGCGGCCGCGCATCGTATCGATCATTGCGGTTGCTTCGGTAAGGTAGGCAGCTTTGCCAGTGTCTGTTTCCGGCTTGTAGAATTCCGGCGCGGTTCGCATATAGTCAAAGAACTCCTGCAATGAGCCCTCAAATCCGACCTTGCTCTTGATCGCTTCCATCTCGGTATGGATACGCGCCATTTCCGACAAGCCTAGATCATGGATCTCGCTGGCTGTCATATCGGTTGTTGTCATGTTTTGGAGCCGCGCGGCATAATAAGCTTCGCCTTCAGGCAGCCGCCAGACGCCGTCATCGGTTCCAGCAGAGGCGCGGTGTTCGCTCATGGTCCCAATCAGGCTGACATATGCAGGCATAACTGAATCGATCAGTGCGGCGCGTGCATCGAAGAGTAAGGCATCGGCCTCGTCTTTTGGCAAATTCAGGGCCGCGACTTTATTGGCAAAATCTTTGTAGAGCGGGGAAGGGCTGTCCGGGCCCGCGCCTTCAAATGGATATCCGCTTACAACATTTCCAGACGATTCCAGAACATAATCATAGACAAAGCGCGGTGCCAGAACCCCGCTCTGCGCAGCCTGCTTTGCGCGCGCTTCAAATGTGCCCAAATATTCCGGGATGCCATTTAGACGCGCAATATAGGCTTTTGCATCATCGACATCCGTAATGCGGTGCTGATTGATCAGAAAGGCCGGAATGCCAGAATGTTGCCCACGCATTTGATTGAAAAGGAGCTGATTACCGCGATAGGCAAAGGCGCGTTCGGCTTGTTCCAGCTGATATATGGCCAGCCGATAGGAGAGTGCGGCTTGTGCATCCAGATTGGCCGTGTCGAACTCGCGCTTCATCTCCGCGACGGTTTCGCGTTGAATATTCATTTCCTTCACGGCGTTCGCTTCGCTGGCATCATCCCATTTGTCGTAATCCGTTTTGATCCCGCGAAATGTCTGTGCCATTGGGCTTCTTGTGAGGCTTTCTTCGAATTTCGTCTCAAAAAAGGCGTTTAAGCGTGCGCTTTCTGCAGCAATTTTTTCAGCATTAGCCTGCGAAGCGGCTTGCGTGACGGCACCTGTTTCCGGGGTGGATTTCGGGGCTGGATCGCCTCCACAGCCTGATAATAGGAGGAGTGCGCTAATCGAGGTCAGTGTATGTTTCATGGCTTAAACTCTTTATGAATGAAATTTAACGCGAAGTCTTAACGTGTTTTTCGTTTTCGTTAACCTTAACTCGATAGAAAATTT
>CAZXTI010000145.1:0-1944 GCA_964643565.1 uncultured Hyphomonas sp.
TCAAGCGGCATCACCTCGCCATTCGCCCAAACCCTCAGAATACGGCTGATAACGCCCTCGCCCAGCGCAACGGCAAAGCTCGCTGAATAGGTAAAATTGGCAACACGCGGCCCGCCCTTGCCCCCGCCAACTGCCTCAGTCGTGCGTGTTTCGCGTAATCGCGCCGCCCAGATCACCTGCCCGCCGACACGCGCCCGGCCATATATATTTGCAATACCAGCCCCTTCCCGGCTTTCCATGACGCGGATGCTTTCAACCCTTGGCCCTTCGGTCGTATTGCCGAAAATCAAGCCATCCAGACGCGATCCCACAAACCCGCCAAGGGCTTGGCCAATCGCCGCCCCGGAAACTTGAAACCCCAGTGCACCAATACCACTTGGTAGCAATGCCGAACCCGCCGCCTGTCCTAGCGCAGAAAGAGCAATTTGTGCCATAAATTCAATCCTCTATATTCGGAAATTGATAAGCCGCAGCAATCCGTCTACGCCACCACGGCACAAGCCGTGTCTCGACAACACAGTGCCCCCAATAGGCATGAATAATACGGTCCTGCCTTGAGATGATCGCGCAATGTTTCGCCGGACTCCCCATCCCCATGCGGAACAAGAGAACATCGCCCGCCTTGGCTTCCCCAATCGGGATTTCAGTCAAAGTATCAGACGCCGCCTGCATCAGTGTCTCTTCGCCCTGAATATCGACCCAATCAGGTGTATAGGGCGGGATCGGCGTCGGTTCTTCGCCGCAATGGGTACGCCATATCCCCCGTAAAAGCCCCAAGCAGTCTGTTCCCACACCCTTCACGCTCGTTTGATGTTGATACGGCGTACCAATCCAATCGCGCGCCGTCGCAACCAAATCTGCCCGCTTCATCGCTGGCCTCCATCATTGCCTGACGCAGCCGGGCCAGAAAGGATAAAGTCCGTGCCGGGCATATGTGGAAAGCCACGAAAATTTTCAACATTTCCAAAGCGTTGTTTGCAAGTGCTAAAGCGTTGGTCACAGCTCAGCCCGGCAAAGTCCGGATTATTCAAATCGACCTGACATCGCGCATCGCCAAGCACCGCATCGCAGCGGCGCGAATAGACACGCCCAAGTGGGCGCTCCAAGTCTGCTTTCAGCGAAACCAATTCTGCCTCAAAGCCTAGAGCCCCATGCGTGATTTCGGAAAACCTGCCCGCCCAAACCTGCACAAAATCCTCCGGATGCAGCCAATCAACCCGAAACACATCAACTTGCGCCTCGTCCCAAAGGCCATTGTGGAGATCCTCCTCCGTAATCGCATCGCTCGACAATGCTCCCATTGCCGATGCCTGACCGGGCTGTAGACCTGTTGAGCTTGTAAACTCCCCCGGTGCCAATGCGCCGCTCGGTTCATAACGCACGCCGTCGACCATAAGCGCGCGGTCATGCTCCGTCACAGCAACGACCCCGCCATCAGCCCGCGTCAGTTTCCAACACAGGCAGGTATGCGTAACCCCCGACGCTAGCCGGGCGGCGAAACTCTCATTTATCTGTCTCATAATTTTAGCCTAAAAGTTCAACCAGCGGCACTTGCCCGGCGCGCCCTGCCCCAAACGCTTCAAGGCTGGTTTCCAAATGATCCGTATCGAAGCGAACGGGAACATCGAACAAAAACCCCGCAGTGATCACCGCTCCAGCCTCTGGCGCTTGCGTAAAGCGCACCTGCCCCTCAGCCATGTTCGCAACAAAGTCAGCCACCTCAACGCCGTTAACAGCCACCCTAAGAGAGCCAGCCACGGGCTTATAAATCCGGCGAACCGTCTCGCCATACGTCTTGATCAAATCAAAGACGGTCTGCTCACCATCCCCGAAACCAATCTGCTGATCTTCGGTCGACACCGATTGACCCGGCCCACCAGAGCGATCATCCACAACGTCGCGAAAGCGAAACCCGTGAAGACGCCCACGGCGCGCTTCGAAGAA
>CAZXTI010000145.1:2044-4974 GCA_964643565.1 uncultured Hyphomonas sp.
GTCGAAATTGCACCGCGGCTCGCCATAACCGAATTCGCGTTCGCGCCCGCGCCCATATTGAAGTTCATGTTCACCGTTTGATTTTGCCCTGCCTGCCCGCCGCTAAAAATACCTGACACGAGCGCTTCAGCTGCAATCCGCGCAAAATCGCGCAAGATGCTTTCCGCCATGCGTGAAAAATCCAATTCGCCCGTGCGCGCCGCCCGGCCTAAGGCCTGCTCAATTCGCGTGCCGGCTTGGTCAAACGCCTCACCTAAAGCTTCAGCCGCCGCCCGCCCCGGCCCATCCGCTAAAGCTGCCAGCGCTTGACCTGCTTCGGCCAAATCCTGTTCAAATTCTTCCATCTTATTCGTCCCTATCCGGAAAGTTTTCCATTAAGCTCTCAAGGTTAACGGGCGTCATCGCATCACCCATGCCCACCTCAGAAAGCCAACGCCATTCGCGCACGCTCAGCGCCCAGAACGCCGAAACCGGCACACCGGCCGATAAGGCTGCGCGCATCATCTGAGCCCATGGCAGCATCTATTCGCCGAGCCCCAGTGAGAAAGCGCGTGCAACAGCCTTAGCCGCCGCGCCCGGCGCAACTGCAACCTCGCCCAACCGCTTGGCAATCTCCCCCTCACCAGCCCCCCGCAAAAGCGCCGCCAGCACAATCAGCAAATCTTGCGCAGACAGAGCCCGCATCCGCAGGTTCAACTCCTTCAGCTCGCTACACCCAAGCGATGTTTCAATCTCCGCAAGCGCACCGAGCGTCAGACATAGCGCGCGGGTTTCCCCATCAATCTCCAAACCAACTTCGCCGCGCGGCGCATTTACACTCATGCCAAGCTCCCGAAGATAAGCGCCCCAGCGCTTTCCAGCGAAATCGAGAAACTCGCCTCACCATCATGGTCGCCCGAATAAGCTAATTCTGTGATCTGAAACGGCCCTTGTATCTCGCCAAAGTCAGGCAAAACCAATAACCAGTTTGCAACATCACCAGCAAAGAAAACGCTTCGCATCCGCGCATCAGACGCCTGATCCTTAAAGACACCAGACCCGCTCAACCTCGCTGACTTCACCCCCGCTCCGGTTACCAATTCACGCCACGCCTCAGGACTGTCAGTATTTGTTCCATCAACCGTTCCGGCGCGTAGCTGAAGCGTTTTGGTGCGGATGCCCGCAACCGTCACAAACTGCCCCGTCTCATCTGCTAATTTCAGCAGGACATCTCGTCCTCTTTGTCCACCCATCAGACAATCTCCTCACTAATTATTCGAATTCTCAAAATGCCGCGAAAAGTCTGCTGGTCAGACGTGCGAAACACATCGCCATAAGCGGCATAAATCAGCACAATCCTCTGCCCGTCTGGCGAAACTTCTGCGCGCTCAACAGCGGCACGCAACGCGCCAACCGCCTCTTTTGTATAGGCCCGGCCACCAAACCGCGATGACACAGAAAGCGTCAAAGTATGTTCAATCCCCGCCACCCCGGCAGACCCGGCTGGACGTGTTTCATGCCGCTCCAAATTCGCATATGGATAGGCAGGTCCGCGCGTTTCATCATCATAAACACGCGGCGGCACACCAAACACACGCCGCACATCTTCATCAGCGCGTATCGCCGCCATGGCATCCCTCTGTATACGGAATTCTGCATCGACAGAGCTTAAACTTCCATCCGCCATCACAAACGCACCCCCTTATAAGGCGCCAACAGCTCATCGATCTCAACAGGCAGCGCGTCCTCGCCCCCATCAGGTCCGCCATCGCGCAAATTATACTCCTGCGCAGTCAACATCTTCACAGCTAAAACAAGGTCATCTGGCACAGTATCCGCGCCGCCAAAGCCCGCCTCAACAGTAACCTCGATACGTCCACCGGGTCCAACCGAATAGGCGAACGCCCATGGACGCAAACACAAATTATTCCCGCGCAGTAAAAACCGCGCCGTTATATCCTCACGCTCGCCTGAAGCGTGAATATGCTCAACGCTTACCAGCGCTTTAACCGGCGCAGGCGCAAGCCGTATACCGTTGCGCGATAAGGAAGCGGGCCAAGCATCTAATGTGATTTGGAGCGTGCGGGTGACGAGCGCGATCCCCAATTCGATCTCTAAACGCGCCCGTGCACCCTCAATCAAAGACCTCACCAGCGCATCTTCTCCATCATGGCCAATGCGCAAATAATCTTTTGCCGCCCCAAGGGCCAAAGGCTCCTCTGATGGCGGCGTTACTACCGTCATATTCATATCCGATCTTCCTTGAAGCTAAGGCCCCTCAATGGGCGGCCCACACAAATACGCGCGAGCCGCCCGATCCTCCGCACAGGGAGGGGCATATGCGGAGAACTTTGTTTCAGAAGCCGAAGGAGATGCCCTCGGCCGATCCATCGCGGCGCAGCACGCGCCTATGATCAGACTAGAATGTCATCACTTTGATGGCATCGAAGTTCTGAACACCGCCACCAACGCGTTCGTCGTGTAGAATAGAACGAACGGCTTGGCGGTGAATGGGTCACGCAGCACGCGCGTACCAACACGGTCGACAATCAGATAGCCACGCCGGAAGTCACCAAACGCAATCGCAGCATTGCCAGCGCCAATGTCAGGCATGTCTTCAATCTCGGTCACCGCATAACCAAGCACAGTCGCCGCTTCGCCATTCGTGCCCGGCTGCCAGAGGTAACGCCCATCTGCATCCTTCAGCTTGCGCACATCAGAGACAGTTCGGCGGTTCATAACAAAGCGCCCGTTTGCACGGAACTGAGACTTCGGCGCATAGATCAGATCAATCAGTCCATCGCCCGCATTCGCTCCGGTAAAATCGCCAGCAACAGAGCCAATCTTGCCCCATTCATGCGCACTCTCATCAACAATTTCATTGCTGAGAATACCGCGCGGTTTGGCCACGCCGTCACCATTGATAAAGGCTGCGCTTTCCTGCGCTGCGA
>CAZXTI010000146.1:0-4970 GCA_964643565.1 uncultured Hyphomonas sp.
ACAAATCTGAAAATGAGCGCTCAGGCGTGCTTTCGACGGCGATGAGTTTTCTGGGTCTATATCGCGATCCGACTGTGGCCGAGGTGACGTCTTCTTGTGACTGGCGCATCGCCGATTTGGTTGAAGGCGATAAACCCGTCTCCCTTTATCTCGTCGTTCCGCCGTCTGACATATCGCGCACCAAGCCGCTTATTCGCCTGATCCTCAATCAGATTGGCCGCCGCCTGACAGAGAAACTCGAAGGCGAGATTGATGGTAATGCCCGTCGTCAGGTCTTGCTTATGCTTGATGAGTTCCCGGCTCTGGGACGCTTGGATTTCTTTGAAAGCGCTTTAGCGTTCATGGCGGGTTATGGCTTGCGGGCGTTTCTTATCGCGCAGTCGCTCAATCAGATTGAGAAGGCTTACGGCCCAAACAATTCCATCCTCGATAACTGCCATGTTCGCGTCGCCTTTGCGACCAATGATGAGCGAACGGCCAAACGGATTTCCGATGCGCTTGGGACAACGACCGAGATGCGTGCCATGCGCAATTATGCCGGACACCGCCTCGCGCCATGGCTGGCTCACGTCATGGTCTCGCGTCAGGAAACAGCGCGTCAGCTCTTAACGCCCGGCGAGGTCATGCAACTCCCACAAGACGAAGAAGTCATTCTGATTTCCGGTCTTGCACCGATCAAAGCCAAGAAACTCCGCTATTTTGAAGATAGCAACTTTATGGGCCGGACATCTCCCCCGCCGGCTCTCACTGGCCCCAATCATCCCTATGGCAATCGTCCTCCCCAGCGCCCGGATGATTGGGGTCAATCTACCTGCTACGTCGATGATTGTTTGGTTCAGCCTTGGTTTGATCAGGTGAGCGGCGCTGATGATGGCGGCAAGGATATCCAGCCGCAAATTGATGAGCCTCAAAAAGACAAAAGCAAAGACCAAGAGCCTGCAAAGGCCGTTGATGCCGAGGTTGATGGCACAACGCCGGAAATCAAACGCGCTGCCGATCTGGTGAAGCAAAGCTCGCTGGCGCGCCGCCGCTACGGCGTCGAGCAGGCTGCCCCCAAACGCGATCTATTGGATTTCTGATATGCCCAGCACTCGCCCCCGCATACGCCCTTATTTGGATGAAGACATTTACGTCCTGCTACGCGCTGCAGCTGAGCGGCCCGGCCAGACAGAGTCCAGCATCGTCAATGAAGCGCTGGCCGGTCACTTCCGAGGCGAGCACGCCGATACACGTCTGAATGCGCTGCTGCGGCGTCTCGATCAAATGACCCGGCTGTTAGAGGTGTCCAAGCGAGACACCATTGTTCACGCCGAGGCGTTCGGGCTCTTTGTTCAATACTTCCTGACCGTCATTCCACCCGTCAATCCACCTGATAAAGCAGCCGCGCAGGCCGAGGGTCAAACGCGGTTCGAAAATTACTTGGAGAGCCTGCGCACCGTTCTTTCCGATGGCGACCCTGTTCTCATGCGCGCCATGGACGATCTTCGTTTTGATGAAAGCGCCTTCTTCTCAGCAGAAGAATTGATGAAACTACATGTGCCGCGCCCTGAGCGGGAGGTGGCCAATGCCTAATCACGCGCCCGAAACACTTCTGCGGACCGAGACCATGCTCAAAACAGCCATGGGCGCGACTGTTGCCAATGCGCTCTCTGACCCTGCCGTGGTCGAAATCATGCTGAACCCTGACGGGCAGCTTTGGATCGAACGTCACGGCGAAGGACGACTTAATTCCGGCGAGATAATGCAGCCGAGTGAGGCAGAGCGCGTCATTCGACTTGTCGGCTCACACATTGGCCAAGATGTGACGCGCGACTTCCCAATTGTCAGCGCTGAACTGCCCGGCGGCGGCGAGCGCTTTGAAGGCGTCTTGCCACCTGTGGCCATGGCTCCAAGCTTTTCCATCCGCAAACCTGCTGCCGTCGTTTTCACGCTCAAAGATTATGTGTCGGGCGGGATCATGACATCGGTGCAGGCGCAAATCCTGCGTGAATGTGTTGCGGCCCGCAAAAGCCTTCTCATTGTTGGTGGCACGGGCTCAGGCAAAACCACGCTCGCCAATGCGCTTTTACATGAAGTGGCCAAGACAGGCGACCGCGTCGTCATCTTGGAAGATACGCGCGAATTGCAATGCGACGCGCCGGATAAGATTGCGCTGCGCACGCAAGCCGGGTCTGTCTCCATGGCTGATCTGGTGCGCTCTACATTGCGTTTGCGCCCAGACCGCATTGTCGTCGGTGAGGTGCGCGGCGGCGAAGCGCTGGATCTTCTCAAGGCCTGGAATACGGGCCACCCCGGCGGCATTGCGACGGTTCACGCCAATTGTGCGCGCGATGGCCTGAACCGCCTCGAACAACTCATTTCTGAAAAGTCAGCCCGCGTTCCGCGCTCGTTGATTGCCATGGCTGTCGATGTGGTCGTGGGCATTACCAATTCGGACGGGCAGCGCACCGTCACCGACATTCTCGATGTCATCTCTCCCGATGGCCCCGATGGATACCACTGCGAGCCGCTGCGCCCGCAATCTCTCAAACTTGTCACAACTAAAGGAGGTCTCTCATGATCTTGAATAAACATACATGCCGCGCATTGGGTGTAGCGGTTCTCGTCCTCGCCATTGCTGGCCCTGCGCACGCTGCCGGCTCCGGCATGCCATGGGAAGGCCCGCTCGATTCTATTCTGCAATCCATTGAAGGCCCGGTTGCCAAGATTATCGGCACACTGGCAATCATCATCACCGGCCTGACCTTGGCCTTTGGCGATACAGGCGGGGGCTTCCGCAAGCTCATGCAAATCGTGTTCGGGCTATCCATTGCCTTTACCGCGACCAGCTTCTTCCTGTCTTTCTTCAGCTTTGGCGGCGGAGCGACCTTCTAATGGTGGAAGGCTACTCCATTCCTGTGCACCGCTCGCTCACCGAGCCGATCCTGATGGGCGGCGCGCCGCGCGGCGCGGCCATACTCAACGGCACAATTGCGGCGGCTCTCGGGCTCGGCCTGCAAATTTGGCTGCTCGGGATTGCCTATTGGGCGATTGCGCATGGCGTCTGCGTCTTTGCAGCCAAGCGCGATCCCAAGTTCCTCGAAGTGCTGACCCGACACATTCGTCACAAGGGGTATATGGCATGATCAATCTCGCTGAATATCGCAATAAGCCGTCTTGTCTGGCTGACTATTTGCCGTGGGCTTGTCTCGTCGCGCCGGGTGTCATCCTCAATAAGGATGGCAGCTATCAACGCACAGCCGCGTTCCGTGGGCCGGATTTGGATAGCACAACAGAGGAAGGCCTGGTCGCGGTCTGCGCGCGTATCAATAATGCGCTGAAACGCTTTGGGTCGGGCTGGGGACTTTACTTTGAAGCGGCGCGTCTGCCTGCACAGGATTACCCGCAATCTGACTGGCGCGATCCTGTAGCATGGCTCATTGATGAAGAACGGCGGGGGCATTTCTCTGAGACAGGCGATCTTTATGAAAGCGCTTATTATCTGACCTTTGGTTTCCTGCCGCCAGCGGATCGCATCGGCAAGTTTGAAGATGTTCTGATTGAAACGCCCGAAGACATTGAAGAACTGGCAGGCCGCGATCATCTCGCGCGCTTTATAGCCGAGACGGATAAAGCGCTCGATCTCTTTGCCAGCGTGCTGCCATCCGCGCAATTTCTCACTGATGATGAAACGCTGACCTATCTGCAAAGCACGGTTTCCCACAAACGCCATTTTGTAAAAGCCCCTGATACACCTGCTTATCTGGACGCCGTGCTGGGCGGAGCAGATTTGATTGGCGGGTTGGAGCCTGTCCTCGGCGGCGAGCATTTGCGTATCATATCAGTGCAGGGTTTTCCGAGCGCAACAGAGCCGGGCTTGCTAGATGAACTCAACAGTCTCGGCTTTGCATATCGCTGGATGACCCGCTTTTTGCCCATGGATAAAAGCGAGGCGACTAAAGTTCTCGGGCGCTATCGTCGCCAATGGTTTTCTAAGCGCAAATCTATCATGTCTGTGTTGAAGGAAGTGATGACCAATGAGGCGTCCGCCTTGGTGGATACGGACGCCGACAATCAGGCCGCCGATGCGGACGCTGCGCTCCAATCGCTTGGGCAGGATTATGTTGGGTTTGGATATTCGACGACAGCAATTTGCGTGTCCCACGCCGACCCAAGCATCGCTGATGAAATGATCCGCGCAATTGAGCGTGTTGTGAACGGGCGCGGCTTTGTAACGATCCGCGAAACCGTGAACGCGGTTGATGCTTGGCTCGGCACGATACCGGGGCTGGCCTATGCCAATATCCGCCAGCCCATCGTGCATACGCTCAACCTTGCGCATATGATGCCCCTGTCAGCGGTATGGGCAGGGCCTGAACAGAACAATCATTTGGGTGGCCCACCGCTGCTTTATGCGACGACCGGCACGCATACGCCGTTTCGACTTGTGACTCATCAAGGCGACGTTGGGCATACGCTTGTCGTTGGCCCCACGGGCGCGGGTAAGTCTGTGTTGCTCTCACTATTGGCGCTTCAGTTTCGGCGTTACCAAGACGCGCAAGTCTTCATCTTCGACAAAGGCGAAAGCGCCAAGGCGGCGACCTTGGGAATGCAGGGTGAGCACTATGCTCTTGGCGGAGATGGCGCGCTGTGTTTCCAGCCGCTGGCGCGCATTGATCAAGATACCACCCGTGCATGGGCGCAAGACTGGATTATTGGGCTGCTGACTCATGAGGGCATGGAAGTAACACCAGACGTCAAAGAGACCGTGTGGACCGCGCTTACTTCGCTGGCGTCTGCTCCCGTGAAAGAACGGACCATGACGGGATTGGTGGCGTTGTTGCAATCCTCAAAACTCCGTCAGGCGCTTTTGCCGTTCACACTGGAAGGCGCACATGGCGCTGCGCTCGATGCGGACACCGAAACGCTCGGCACAAATGACTGGCAGTGTTTTGAGATGGAAGAACTCATGCACGCCAAGTCTCTGGTGT
>CAZXTI010000147.1:0-4936 GCA_964643565.1 uncultured Hyphomonas sp.
GGGGCTGTAGGCCCAATTAACACTGTCAGCACAGAGCGCCCCGACCCTAAACACGCTCACACTTGCGTTACCCGATAGCCAACGGGTATCATTTCGCGGTATTGGGGAGCCAGATAGATTAAGGACTCGTATTATGCGTAAGACCCTCACATTCGCCGCACTGGCGCTTTCCGTATCACCGCTCGCGCTCGCCCATGGCCCGGCACAATTTGCCCAGTCCGCCCAGCAAGAAACAGTGATCACTTCAGAAGACCTTGGAAACGGCGTTCACATGCTGAGAGGACAAGGCGGAAATATCGGCTTGCTCGTTGGCGAAGACGGCGTCTTTGTAATCGACAGCCAGTTCGCACGGATCGCCCCGAAAAACCTTGCCAAGATCAATGAGATCGCTGGCGCTGCGCCTAAGTTTCTCGTCAACACGCACTGGCACGGCGACCATACGGGCGGCAATGGCAATTTCGGCGCGACCATCGTCGCACATGCAAATACGCGCAAGCGCCTGACCACCGAGTACACACTTAATCGCGCCGGAAACGAAAGCGTTTCAAAACCAACCGATCCATCGCTTTGGCCGGTCATCACCTTTGACGACCGCCTGAAGCTGCACCTTAACGGCCAGACCATCTCCGTCTTCCACACACCGGATGCACACACAGACACAGACGCCATGGTCTATTTTGAAGAAGCCAATGTCCTCCACATGGGGGATGTCTTCTTCAAAGGGAACTTCCCCTTTGTTGACGTTGGTTCAGGCGGCACAATCGCAGGCTATATCGCCGCGATGAAGACAGCTTATGATCTGTGCGATGAAAACACGAAAGTCATTCCCGGCCACGGCGCGCTTGCATCGCGCGAAGATATCGCCGCCAGCATCGGCATGCTTGAAGGCGTTCAAGGTGCCATCGCCAAAGCCATCGCAGATGGCATGAGCCTCGAAGACGCGACCAAGGCAAACATCCTCGCTGATTGGTCTGAGCAATGGGGCAGCGGCGGCATCAATCCGTCCATCATGCTCGCACTGGCTTGGCAAGATATGACAAGCGCCGAGTAAACCCCGCGCAGCTAAATCCCAACCAAATCCAAAAGACCGCGCAGCAATGTGCGGTCTTTTTTGTTGTCGCTTCGCAGGGTTCTAAAACTAATCTGCCAAGCAGAACTTCATATCATAGGTCAGGTTGACGCCATTGGCTGGGCTGCCGTCGACGCGGATCGGTTCGAACCGGCTTGCTTTGACCGCTTCTATTGCCGCATCGACAAAGAGCGAGCTGGAACAAGCCGCCAGAATATTGCTCGCCTCGCCCTTGCGTGACACATCAAACTTCAGCTCACAAATTCCCTCGGTTGGCGGACTGAGTGCAGCGGGCGGATAGACATAGCTGACCGCGCCGACCGGCTTGGCAAACGCATCCGTTTGCGCCAGATCCTTTGACGACCCGCCGAGCAGTTCATCCTGGGTTTCGGCCCGGCTCACCCGGCGATCCCAGCCCTGCGGATAGGAAATGCCGACTGTTGGCGCACCGGCTGAAAAGCATTGAGCAATCTGAAAGCCCGGCGCTTTGGCCGGTATTGCAGGCTTAGGCGGCTCGGTGCGTGTCGGCGCGGGACTAGGCGCCCGTGTCGAGGACGGAACACTTGGTGTTGTTGTCCTGCTAGGCAAAAGCGAACAGGCCGATAAGAGCACTGCTGACGCGAGATAGAGGCCAATGCGTCCCATTACTGTGCCGTCACTGGCCGGGCAATAATCGTATCGCTCAGCCCCTCAAAACAATTGCCGAGCTGGGCCATCCAAATACTTGGAAAATCCGGATCAATAAAGGTGATCTCCATCTGTCCCCAATAGGCCGTGGACTGGTCCGTTGTGCCCGGCAGGACGATTGCAACCGGACACCCCTGCGCGCCAACCGGCGCTTCATCGAGCACCCAAATGCCAGAATAAGATCCGCGATCTGTATAGACCCCGGCCAAACCCTCAATATACATGGTGACGCCATTGCCTCTGAAGACGGCCATCTGTCCGGCTTCAATGTCGCGTTCATAGACGATATTGCCTTCATTCGTGGTCCAGACTTCGTCTGCACTGGCCCCTGCCACGCAAGCCAAGCCACCCATCATCGCTAGCAAAAATCGTTTCATAATCTTACCCCAATTTTCAAAGATACGCCCACAACAAGCGCGTCATCCATTTGCCCTATCTAACAGCTTAAATAGGGCAAACAAATGACGATATGTCGATTTAACAAAATTTTAGACGGAACCGAAATCCTGATAGGCAAGCGGCAATGTGCGCATTCTCTGCCCCGTCGCAGCGAAAATCGCATTCGCTAAGGCGGGCGCAATCGGCGGTGTTCCGGGTTCTCCGCCCCCGCCAAGACGTGCGCCGGAATTGATCAGCGTGACGTGAATGTCTGGCGCTTCGTCCATGCGCACCATTTCATAATCATGGAAATTGGATTGCACCACGCGGCCATCCTCAATCGTGATCTCGCCATAGAGCGCAGCTGTAAGACCATAAATCACGCCGCTCTCCATTTGCGCGGTAAAGCCATCCGGGTTAATGACATAGCCCGGATCGGCCGCAGCCCAGACGTTCAGCACTTTCGGCGTGCCTTCAGATATATCAACATGGACAACCTGCGCGCAGATCGTTCCGAAGCTCTCCACAATCGAGATACCGAGCGCCTGCCCATCCGGTAAAGTCTTACCCCAGCCAGCGGCCTTGGCAGCCGCATCGAGCACGGCAATGTGGCGCGGCTTGCCCGCCAGAAGCGCGCGGCGGAACTGATATGGATCCTTGCCCGCCGCATGCGCCAACTCATCGACAAAGCTCTCAATAAAGAACCCATGCTGCGTATGATCGACCGAGCGCCACGGCCCATAGCGCATATGGTGATCGCTATCGACATAGTGCACGAATGTATTCTCAAAATTATAGATCGGGTGAGAGGCCTCAACCGGCTCATGCTTCTCGACAAATTGCTGATCCCAAGAGATCGGCATGCCATCTTCGCCAAGCCCGGCAATGAAACGGCTGACCGATGCCGGGCGATACCAGTCCTGCTGCGTGCATTCCTCGCGCGACCAGATCATCTTGACCGGGAAATCACACTCAGACGCGATCTCAGCCGCCATGGTCGGGAAATCCTCGCCCGATCTGCGGCCAAATCCTCCGCCCAGAAACTGATTATGCACGGTCACATTTTCGGTCTTTAGCCCTAGTGTTTCTGCAACGGCATTACGCGCGCCGAGCGGGTTTTGCGTCCCGGTCCAAACCTCTGCCGCATCACCGTCGATCCGAACCGTCGCATTCAAAGGTTCCATCGCGGCATGCGCCAAAAACGGCACTTGATACTCCGCCTCAAAAACACGCGCAGCCTTACCGGCCGCCTTGCGCGCATTGCCGGAAGACATGTCTTTCTTCTCCTTGCCTGTCTCAACAGCCTTGGTCATTGAAGCGCGGAAATTTGCATAGAGCGTATCTTGATTGAGCTTGCCTGCCTCGCCCTCTTCGAAGGTTACATCTAGCGCGCCGATGGCCTGCTGGGCCTGCCAATAGCCATCAGCCACCACAGCAACAAAATGATCACGCTTAACCACTTTGATAACACCCGGCATGGCCATCGCACCGCTCGCATCAACTGCTTTAACAGTCGAGCCAATCACAGGCGCGCCCATCACAGCCGCATATTTCATGCCCGGCAGATCAACATCAATCCCGAACACCGCCGTGCCATCCACTTTGGCCGGAATATCAAAGCGCTTTTTCGGCTGGCCCATAATCTTATAGTCTTTTGCGTCTTTCAGCTTGGGCTGAGATGGCGGCATATGCTTGGCCGCCTCACTTGCAAATTCAGCATAGGGCGCAGATTTTCCCGATCCATCATGATAGACATAAGACGCCTCCGTACGCAGCTCGCGCGCAGGCACATCCCAAGTCTTGGCTGCGGCCTTCACAATCATCTCACGCGCCGCAGCTCCGGCAATGCGCATACCGCGCTGACCTGTCAGACGGATCGATGTCGAGCCACCTGTGATTTGCAGCGCCATGCTTTTTGAGAGGCCAAGGAAGACACCGTCCACCGTGTCATCAAGGAAGCGCGGTAATGTAACCGTGCCAGCCATGAACTCACGCGCCAGTGCATAGTTTGCAAATTCCTCATGCGCGGGGGCTTCCTGATACGCGATATGTCCCCAATCTGCGTCCATCTCATCAGCCAGCATCTGGGTCAGGGATGTACGGATGCCCTGTCCCATTTCCGAGTGCGGTGCAATTGCGGTGATTTTATTGTCCGCGCCGATCTTCACCCATGTGTTGACCAGCACTTCTTCACCTTCTGCGACCATGCCAGCCAGTTTCGGTGCCCGGTGGCCGGGGCGTATTGCAACGCCAACGACAAGCGCGCCGCCTGTTAGAACGCCCGCGGTAATAAAGCCTCTGCGTGTCCACTTACCCATTGGTCGTCTCCTCTTCTGCAGGAGCCAGAACCGGTTCAGGCAGAGTTGACGCCGCCGTTTTTATCGCCGCTTTAATACGCGTATACATCCCGCAACGGCAGACATTTCCGCGCATCGCCAGATTGATATCGTCATCGGATGGACGCGGGTTCCGTTCCAAAAGGGCCGCCGCCGACATGATCTGTCCAGACTGGCAATAACCGCATTGCGGCACCTGATGATCAATCCATGCCTGTTGCAAAGCATGCAGCGTTCCATCCGCTGCCTTGATGCCCTCAATCGTCGTGATCTCTTTGCCATCGGCAACCGCAATAGGTGTCTGGCAAGAGCGCACAGGCTGGCCATCAACATGCACCGTGCAGGCCCCGCACTGGGCAATGCCGCAACCAAACTTGGTGCCCGTGAGTTTCAGGTTTTCGCGAAGCGCCCATAAAAGCGGCTGGTTCGGATCAACCTCAACCTCCCGCCGCTCACCGTTTACAAT
>CAZXTI010000148.1:0-4932 GCA_964643565.1 uncultured Hyphomonas sp.
AATTTTCCGGTCTTCATATCGACGGTCAAAAGATAGGGGTCATAGATGTCCCCCTTGTTCCAAGCGACATCATGGGTGAAGCGCCCGCCTTGCGGGGTCCAGCAGAACCAGCTGCGTTGCAAGGGTTGGAACGGTTCCATCATTCCCAAATGCTTGCCCATTGTGGATTTGGCGAGCGAGATGCGGTGGCCGCCCTCTTTCGACCAGACAAAAGCTTCGCCGCGCTCATTGTTGACGGTGATGCCGTGGCCCCATGTTCCGATCGGTGTGGTCGAGAGCACCGTATTGGTCTTGCGGTCGGTGATCAGGACATTGCTTGGCCCCGCCATCGCATCGGTCGCGATCAGCAAACCTTCGAACATGGCCATATTGGAATGTTCGCCGCCGCCAACATAGCGCGTGATTTCGAGGCTCTTCGTGTCGAGCACATGCAGGCTGCCATCGCCCGTCGTGTTGAATACAATTTCCGTCTGCTCTGGATTGGGTTGCCAATGCAGCGGAATGCCGCCCTCAATATCCTTATAGAGCAGCAGCTCCCAAGACTTGCTCACTGGGTCAACTTCGACAACCATAAGCGCGCCGACGGCCTTACGCCTGATGCCAGAGCGATCAGTGCGCGCGCCGTGAATAACGAAGCGGTTGAGATGCTCTACCGGCGTGATCGCATGCGTCGCGCGAAAGCCCTCAAAGGAGTGCAGGATTTGCGAGCCGTCCAGATCGATAATGTCGAGCCGGCCCTCGCCATAGGCCATCGCCATGCCCCAAAGCGGTTCACCAGCTTCGGCCACGCCATCGGTGATCAAGGCTTCACTTGCTTGCGCGCGCCCTGAAAAACCAAGCGCGAGAAGTGACAGTCCACCCGCAGTTAAAACTGTCCGACGCGATAGAGGCGCATCAGAAATTATCTGCTTTAGAAACTGATCAGATGATCCAAATCCACTCATCGGTTAAGGCCGCGACCTTATTTGAGTTTCTCCAGAGCTTCCTCGGCTTCTTTTCGCTTATCCTCATCGGTCATCCACGTCGCGGCTTTTTGATAGAGATATTTAGCAATATCTTTCTCACCACCGCGCGCGAGCACATCGGCTAATTTCATATTCTCTTCAATGAGCTGATTAGAGCGGTAATAAAGCGCGCTCTCAATCGCCGACGAAACGGCCTGCTTGTCCGGCTTGTCGCCCAACTCGGCATAGCTGGCAGCATAATGGTAGTGCGCGGCTAGATTGTCTGGGTTCGCAACCATTGAATCGAAGAAATAATCGCGGGCCTCTTTCACAAGCTTTGCATCTTCCGGCGTGTCTTCATCTTCATAATTGGCCATATTGATCATGCCAGCCGCCTGAAGCGTTCTGTAGTCTTTCCCGTCTCTCTCAAGCGCTTTCGTGATCATCGCCTTGGCTTCATCATGTTTCCCACGGCGGCTCGCGAGAAGCGCCTGCGCACGATAAATATCGCCGCGCGGACCACCCGCTTTAATCGCACGGTCCAAGCTATCTTCTACTTTTGAATTGGCCGCTTCATCCGCGCGGAACCAGCTGACCATTTCGGCGCGCTTATATGCGGCTTCACCCTCGCTCAAGGCGCGTGTCGTTACTTTCGGGAGCTCAAACCCTTGGTTGAAGGTCGTCACCAAAGCCTGGTAATCATTCTTCTTAAAATAGGCCTTCACTTTCTTACCGAAATCTTTAGGCGTCTCTTCAAATGCCATTTCAAATGCATTTTCAGGCTTTTCAGGGCTATTCAAGAGATTGATATATTCCGTCATCTTCGCAGAGAGGCCCGGCGTCGAGTGAATATAGTGTGCTGCTAGCCAGCTTTGCGAGTAAAACTGGGCGGCCTCAAGGGTCCCGAATTTCAGGTCGCCAAAGCGCGACGTATACCCCACTTCCGTTGCGATCAGCTTCTCCCAATCATACCATTTATTATTTCTCTCAAGTGCAAAAGCGCGTCCCTGTTGTGGCAGGCCAACATGGATCTTGGCAGGCTCATCGCCCTTCGCTTCGAACAGTTCCATAGAACCGAGATATTCGGCAAAGCCCTCATTATACCAAGTCGGATAAATGCGGCTGCTATAGGTGCTTGTTATATGGTGGGAGTATTCGTGAAAAATGATTTTGCGTACATTCGCGTCAGGATCAACTTCAACAGCACTGCGCTGCGCGCGCCGACTAGGGCTCCGGCGTGAACGCGATCCATCGTTCAAGTTAAGAACAAATCTTGGGCCATCGAGCGAGGCAAGATAAGCACCGCCAATACCACCCGCCACGGTGCGCGTAAGTTCGCGCGTATTCGGTGAGGCATATACTTTCACGACCAGTGTTTCAGGCGCTTCTTCAAATCCCAGGAACCGGAACAGCGCAGCGCGATAAAACTCGAGCTCACGGACAGTTTTCTCCGCTTTTTCTGCATCTACAGGTGCGACGTAAACGAAGTTCTCAGATCTGGCTTCAACCCAATTGCTGGTTTTCTGACTTTTTTCTGTGGTGGTCACTTCGTCAAGGCGTTTTTCAGCCTCGCCCTCCTGCGCATTTGCTGCGTAGAAGGATGTGAAACCGAAAACGACTGTGATCAGTAAAAATCGGGTAAGCTTAGTCATGACAACTTCCTCAAACTATTTTTTACATATTCTTATCGCTGAAAACCGAGATGACAAGCCCGTAAGTCAGACTTGATCGTCGAAACCAATTACCACATTCGTATTGATCAAACCGCCTAGCCGCCACCGACAAATTGAACGATCTCTAATTGATCGCCGTTTTCCAGCACAATATGGTCATGCTCGGACTTTGGAACTATTTCCAGATTGCGTTCAATCGCGATACCGCGCGGGTCTTTGCCGGTTTCTTCTGCAATAAGCGTCTCTACGAGCGCTTTTAGCGTCGTTCCCGCTGCGATCGTCCGCTTTTCGCCATTTAGCACAATTTGCATCATTATCTTCTCATTATATATCAAAGGCTTGCCATACGAACCGTTACAGCGCAAACCTAGCCTAATTATGTCAAAACCAATCTATATTCTTAATGGGCCTAACCTCAACCTCCTTGGTACCCGCGAGCCTGACCTTTATGGCAGCGACACGCTTGCCGATATCGAAGCCAAGCTGATTGCGATGGCCGGAGACCAAGAGATTAGCTTCCGGCAGACGAATCATGAAGGCGAACTGGTTGACTGGATACAAGAGTGCTCCAAATCTGGCGCGGCTCTTATCATCAATGCAGGTGCTTATACGCATACATCCGTTGCCATTCATGATGCGCTACGTGCGTGTGAAACGCCCATTATTGAGGTCCACCTGTCAAACCCTGCCGCGCGTGAAAGCTTTCGCAAACGCAATTTTATTGCCCCCGTTGCAAAAGGAACGATTGCAGGCTTTGGCGCACACGGTTATGAACTGGCTTTCAGAGCCGCTCTGCAACTTTAATAAGGGAAATAATCTGCATGAGTAATGGTAAGTCCAAACTCGACACTGGCCTGGTCCGAGAACTCGCTTCGATCTTGAGGGACGCTGATCTTGGCGAGATCGAAGTCGAACATGAATCATTGAGAATCCGCGTTTCCAAACCGGCAGCGCCAATAGTCAGCGCCGTGCAAGCGCCCGTGCAACATGTCGCCGCTGCACCTGCCCCAGCTGTCTCGCATGCACCAGCCGCTGAGCCTGCCGCATCAGCACCTGTCTCAACAAACGCCGTGACCTCACCCATGGTCGGCACCGCTTATCTTTCACCGGACCCAAGCGCACCCGCCTTCGTATCGGTTGGTGACAAGGTCAAAAAGGGCGACACGCTTTTGCTGGTTGAAGCGATGAAAACATTTAACCCGGTCGAAGCGCCGCGCGCCGGAACGGTCAAGGAAATCATTATTGCAGATGGCCAGCCCGTTGAGTTTGGCGAACCCCTTATTGTTATTGAATAGGACGTCGACAGAGCATGATTGAAAAAGTTCTGATCGCGAACCGGGGTGAGATTGCCCTGCGTATTCATCGCGCTTGCCAGGAAATGGGAATAGCAACGGTTGTTGTTCACTCCGAGGCCGATAAGGACAGCATGGCTGTTCGCCTCGCAGATGAAAGCGTCTGTATCGGCCCGGCCTCTTCGGCAAATTCATATCTGAAAAAGTCCGCTATTCTCGCCGCAGCAGAAATCACGGGCGCCGACGCCATCCATCCGGGCTATGGCTTTCTCTCCGAGAACGCGCAATTTGCTGAAATGGTCGAGGCGCACGGCATCACCTTTATTGGTCCAAAAGCGCACCACATCCGCACCATGGGCGACAAAATCGCAGCGAAAAAGGCGATCATTGCAAGCGGTGTCCCGGTCGTGCCCGGTTCCGATGGCGGTGTGTCATCGCTCAGCGTTGCGAAAAAGGCTGCAAAAAAGTGTGGTTACCCCGTCATCGTGAAGGCCGCTTCGGGCGGCGGCGGACGCGGTATGCGTGTTGCAAAAACAGAGAAAGATCTCGACACTGCAATCAAAGCTGCCAAGCAGGAAGCGAAAGCTGCTTTTGGTGATGATGCTGTCTATATCGAAAAATATTTGGAAAAGCCGCGCCATATCGAGATACAAGTTATCGCCGACAGTCATGGCAATGTCGCCCATCTTTGGGAGCGCGATTGCTCGCTCCAGCGACGCCACCAAAAGGTCTTTGAAGAAGCGCCCTCACCGGCCCTGAACCAAGCCCAGCGTGAAGACATAGGAATGATCGTTTCGCGCGCGGTTAAAAAGCTTGGCTATCTCGGCGCAGGTACGATGGAATTCCTATATGAAGACGGGAACTTTTATTTCATTGAAATGAACACCCGCCTGCAGGTCGAGCATCCGATTACTGAAATGATCACCGGCATCGACCTTGTGCGCGAGCAAATCCGTATCGCCAATGGTGCGAAGCTTTCCTTCGAGCAAGAAGATGTTCTCCTTGTCGGCCACGCAATTGAAT
>CAZXTI010000149.1:0-4931 GCA_964643565.1 uncultured Hyphomonas sp.
GATTGGCCTGCGCGTTCGCGTTCCCCTGTTCAGCGGCCTTGCGGTACCATTTGACGGCCTCCACGTCATTCTCCGGCACGCCTGCGCCAGTGTCGTACATTACACCGAGATTGTATTGCGCGCGCGCGTATCCCTGTTCAGCGGCCTTGCGGTACCATTTAACGGCCTCCACATCATTCTCCGGCACGCCTCTGCCTGTGTCGTAAATGAAACCGAGATTGTATTGCGCTTCCGCCTGCCCCTGCTCAGCAGCCGTAAACGTGGACTGAAAAGATTGTGCATATGAGATATTTGAAACCATCATTGCCGCAATCAAACAAACAAGTGCTTTAACAGGCTGAGGCAAGGATTCTCTCCAAAGTTTCAAGGGATGAAAGCGTATAGACGTTCTCATAAGGGTTGTAATCAGTCAATTCACGCAAATTGAGAGGGCATTAGTCGAGGGAAGTTCTGTGAACGGTGGTTTGTGGGTGAACTTAGGACGTTGAGCCTATGTCTTCTTTCGGCGGCATTGCTCACCTCCGCCCCCCGTGACATATTGCCTTTGAAGGTTTTTTCCCGTCTGTGGTGTGCCATATAGCATCTGGAAACGAATTTCAGCTATGGTGTGCCCCATGAGCGATAATACCACGACAGACGAGACCGTAAGCTTCGGCTTTGAAGATGTTTCCCGCGACGAGAAAGTCTCGCGGGTCAAAGGCGTGTTCCGCTCGGTGGCGTCCAAATATGACATCATGAACGACCTGATGTCGGCAGGCGTCCATCGCCTCTGGAAAGCCGACACGCTGGCGCGCCTGAACCCGCAGCCCGGCGAACACATCATCGATGTGGCAGGCGGTACAGGCGACATCGCAAAAGCCTTCCTTGAGCGCGCCGACAAAGCGGGCAAACGACGCGGCATAGACAATCCGGCCACCGCTATTGTCTGCGATATAAACGACGCCATGCTGATGGCAGGCAAAGCGCGCAAAGACATGCAAGCCTATTCAAGCCGGATGCAGTGGGTGTGCGGCGACGCGGAAAAGCTGCCCTTTCCAGACAAGTCCGCCGATGTGGTCACCATTTCCTTCGGCATCCGCAATGTTGCAAACCGCGCCAATGCCTTGTCCGAATTTCGCCGCGTCCTGAAGCCGGGCGGGCGCCTTGCCGTGCTCGAATTCTCGCACATGACCGCCCCAATGCTGCAACGCGCCTATGACGCCTACAGCTTCGCCGCGATCCCTGCGCTCGGCCAACTCGTTGCGGGCGACCGTGACAGCTATCAATACCTCATCGAATCCATTCGCCGCTTCCCCAAGCAAGACGCGTTCGCGGCCGAAGTCGCCGAGGCGGGCTTTTCAAAAGTTGCCGTCACCAATTTCTCCGGCGGCATTGCAGCCCTCCACACAGGATGGGCGCTTTAGTATGTTTGCGGCACTTGCAGATTATTGGCGTTTAATGCGCGCGGGGGCGTCGCTCATTCGCCATGATGTTATCTTGCCGGGTGCTTACAAGTCGCGCGTGCCTGCGCCTGCTTTGCTCGCGGGTAAGTTTCTCCGCCTTGTTGCGGGCGGCGCGAAAGGGCGTCCCGGCGAACGCCTCGCCACCGCGCTGGAAAAGCTCGGGCCCGCCTATATCAAGCTCGGCCAATTCATCGCCACGCGCCCGGATGTGTTTGGCGTCGAAACCACAACCGACCTTGGCCGCCTGAAAGACAAGCTGCCCGCATTTTCCGAGCAAGCCGCGCGCAAAGCCATCGAAGCCGAGTTTGAAGACGGTCAGGCCGACACGCTGTTTGGCGAGCTTGGCGAGGCGGTTGCCGCTGCATCGCTGGCGCAAGTCCACAAGATGCAGGGCGAACACGGCGCGAAGGCTGTCAAAGTGCTGCGCCCCGGTGTTGAGGAGATGATCCGGCGTGAACTGCGTGCGATGCAGCGCGGCGCCCGGTTTGTCGAGAAGCGCTCTGAGGAGAGCCGCCGCATGGAGCCGGTCGCCTTTGTGAAGACGGTTGCCGACAGTATGGAGAAAGAGCTCGACCTGACGCTGGAAGCAGGCGGCGCAGATGAGATGCGTGCTTTATCGTTGAAGGATGGTTTCTTTATCGTGCCGTCAGTTGATTGGGAACGCACCAGCAAACGCGTCCTGACAACGAGCTGGGTCGCTGGAACGCCGCTGACGGACCCTGCCGCCTTGGACCGCCCTGACATTGACCGCAAAACGCTCGCCAATGACATCACGCGCGGCTTCCTCTCCCATGCCATCCGCCACGGCGTGTTCCACGCGGACATGCACGAGGGCAATATGATCCTGACGCCCGAAGGTAAAATCGCGCTTGTTGATTTTGGTATTGTCGGGCGTATCGGCATGACCGAGCGTCGCTTCCTCGCGGAAATCCTCTGGGGCTTCATCCGGCGCGATTATCAACGCGTTGCAGAAGTCCACTTTGAAGCGGGCTATGTTCCAAAGGACAAATCCGTTGGCGATTTTGCGCAAGCCCTGCGCGCCGTTGGTGAGCCTATCCACGGCAAATCCGCTGAGGAAGTGTCGATGGGGCGGTTGCTGCTTCAGCTCCTCGACTATACGCACCAATTTGGAATGCACCTGCGCCCAGAGCTTGTGCTCTTACAGAAGACGATGGTTCAGGTGGAGGGCGTTGCGCGCGCAATTGATCCGGGCCATGACATTTGGAGCGCAGCAGAGCCGATCGTGTCGGATTGGATAAAAACCGAGTTCGGGCCTCAAGGCGCTGCAAAACTCATCGCCAAAAATGTGCGTGAAGTGGCCGATCGTCTAAAACGTCTTCCGGATATGATGGATCAGCTCGAAGCCGCTTTAGAGGAAACGGCCCGCCCGCCGTCAGCAGAGCCAAAACAAGCCTTTGCGCCGTGGTGGGGCTGGTTTGGATTTGTCGCAATCTTGGCGCTGATCGGTTATGGCGCGCTCCTCGCGCTGAGATCATAAATCACCTGAAACGTGTAGAGGCTGGCACAGCTGGGTTAAGTTCGTTAACCTTGCTCTATGCTAGTTTCAAACACCCGTTTTTACCGATTTTTACGCGCCTTAAGCTGCATATTTGTGCTTCTGGGCGCGATTTTTCTATATGCTGGCGCGGCGAATTCTGAGCCGGCCACCGTCTATAAGAGCGGTAAGCGGCTGAACAAATCTGTCGGTGTTTACCGTATCGTTCCCAAGAAAACACCGCGTTTACAGCGTCTCAATCGCAATTTTGCGACGCCATTAGCCGATGTGCCTGAGCTTGCCGGTGGTCCGGACGGTAAAGCAAAGCGGCGCGCAAGAAAACTGAAGCCAATTCAATATTGTAATCTCAAAAAAGGCCAAACCTGCGTCTCGCGCGGATCACAGATTATTCAAATTCCGCGCCGCAAAAATTAACCAAGTTTGCGATGTTTTGATGTTCTCAAACATCGTTTTCTTCAGCATTTGATGCCATATTAGGCTGAAGTCATCATCACAGGCCCATGACCAGTAAACGTATCCTTTTGATCATCGGCGGCGGTATCGCTGCATATAAGAGCCTTGAGCTCATCCGCTTGCTCGCCAAGCGCGGCATTGCTTCGCGCTGCATTGTAACGCGCGGCGGGCAAGAATTTGTCACGCCCTTATCAGTCTCTGCCTTGTCGGGCGAAAAAGTATTTACAGAACTTTTCGACCTCGATGATGAAGCTGAGATGGGCCACATCCAATTGTCGCGGTCAGCCGATCTCGTCGTCGTGTGCCCAGCGACGGCGGACCTCTTGGCCAAGGTTGCAAATGGCCTCGCCAATGATCTGGCCTCCACCACGCTTCTGGCAACCGACACACAGGTCATGATGGTGCCAACAATGAATGTGCGCATGTGGGAGCACGCTGCGGTGAAACGCAATGTGGAGACCCTGCGCGCAGATGGTGTGGCAGTTATGGAGCCTGATATTGGCGAAATGGCGTGCGGTGAATTTGGTCCGGGGCGCCTGCCAGACGTAGCGCTAATCGCAGACGAGATTGAGCGGCAATTGTCAGGCGCATCCAGCCAGCCACTCGCGGGCAAGCATATGCTGATTACAGCCGGCCCAACGCGCGAGCCGATTGATCCGGTGCGCTTTCTGTCTAACCACTCCTCCGGTCGCCAAGGCTATGCGATTGCAGGCGCACTGGATGAGCTTGGTGCAAAGGTCACGCTGGTCTCTGGCCCGGTATCCCTGCTTGCGCCGCGCGGCGTGGATATGGTCTATGTCGAGACGGCCCGCGAAATGCTCGCAGCCTGCGAAAAGACCTTACCAGTTGATGTGTTTGTCTCGGTGGCTGCCGTTGCCGATTGGCGTCCAGCGCAAACCGCCAAGCGCAAACTGAAGCTGAAGGGTAAGGACGCTGCGGCGAGTACGCAGCTAAATCTGAAAGAGAACCCGGATATCCTCGCGACGCTGTCTCGCAAGAAGAATAAGCGGCCAGGCCTCGTTATCGGTTTTGCGGCTGAAACGAATGATGTCGAAAAATTCGCGCGGGAGAAGCTTAAGCGCAAGCGGTGTGACTGGATTGTCGCCAATGATGTGTCTGGCGATGTTATGGGCGGGCTAGATAATCAAGTATCGCTCATCACCAAGACTGACATGGAAACATGGCCAAGCATGGACAAGACGAGCGTGGCCCGAAAGCTCGCAGAGCGGATCGCTGAAAAGCTCACCGATGTGCTGGGCCATGGAGCAAACAACCAAGCTGCCGAGTAACGCACCTTAATCTATAGTTTGTGATCATTTCAGCCCGTCAAAGGCGCGCTTAGCTGGCTGTCACGGTTTGTTCGATCGCGCCAAAAATGGATTTCCCATCCGCGTCATGCATTTCGATACGCACAGTGTCGCCAGCCTTCATGAAAGGTGTAACGAATTCACCGCTAGCGATTTTTTCAATCATGCGGATTTCGGCGATGCAGGAATATCCAAGTCCGCCCTCTGCGACGG
>CAZXTI010000150.1:0-4881 GCA_964643565.1 uncultured Hyphomonas sp.
GCGCGCAATCGAAGAATTGATCGGACCCGGACACATATGAAACACGCCAATTTCCGGCGTACCGTCGTCTGCGCTAAGGTTTTTCGACAACTGCCGCACCATCAAGCTTAGCGCCAGTTTCGAGTGCCCATATTGCTTCATCGCACCAGAGATCGAATGTGGCTCATATTTTCCAAATGTATCCCAGTCAATCTCCGGAGCCGAGCGATGCGCCTCAGATGAAACCGCAATAATCCGCGCGCCCGTTCCCTTGGCGATCACGCCTGAATTGACCAATTGTGTCGCCAATCTCTGATTGCCCAAAAGATGCACCGCAAACATCAGCTCAAAGCCTTGCGCTGATTGCAAAGCCTTTTGCGCCATGAGCCCGGCATTGAGGATCAACCGATCAACTTTGACCCCGCTCTGCGCAAGCCGCTCAGCCAAAGCATCAACAGAAGCAAGGTCGGACAGGTCGACAAATTCCATCGAAATATCATCATTGCCAGTCGCCGCGCGCATCTCTTCGCCAATGCCCGGAATACCGCTGCGCCCAGCAAGGATCAGCTTTGCCCCGCGCGTCGCCAGCTCTGTTGCAATCGCTTTGCCAAGCCCGGCATTCGCGCCGGTCACCACACACGTCTTCCCATCAAGGCGCTCAGACGCAGGTGAGGGATCAATCAGCCCGCTTGTGTCACGAATATCACGCAGCGCCGTCATCGTCGCATTAATCGGATTGGTTAGCTTTCGCTTCGGTGCATTGCTCATAAGATGTGCCGTTTCGTTGTGTCACCAAAATAGGCATAATACTGTGAGAAAGCCGCTTTGACATCTTCTTCCGATAAGCCGAAATCAGATAGGCTATAAGCGTGCTTTTTCCCCGCCGTATGGTCACCCTTCAAGGCTTCAACTGCCGCTTGGGTCGCAGCCTCTCTACCTTCATCCATCAAGGGCGAGCCATGCGCGCGGTAGATCGTTTTCAAAACCGTCTCCGGGTCGCTCATCAGATCGCTATATTGAACGTCCACGAATGAGCGATGCCGATTAGTATGCCGCGCGGCGATGGCGTTGCGCGCCATAATCCCGCTCTTGCGCAGCCAGTGCAGGGCGATCGCATTCGGGTTTGGCTTGTCGGTTGATAAGCCTTGCGTGTGACACATCAAAGAGCTGCAAGAGCCAGTTGTGACGAGTGGGTCGCGGTGTGTGAATATCGCCGTCGCATTCGGAAAAGCATCAAGCGCGGCGGCAAGCTGTTCTGCGTGATGAGGCGATTTCAGCACCCAGTGAGTTGTCTGTCCGGCGCCGGGGCTAAGCCATTGCAACGTCTTCAAAACATCGCGCAAATAGCGATAGGCTGGGCGATGATCGACCTGTTCCAGCCAGTGTGAATAAGACGGCACATAGGAGACAGCTTCAGCCGTCTGAGACATCATCGTCAGATCAAGCAGCAGAATATCTTCTTCTGGCGCCTCTGCATCGACCGGATGGACTGAAGCAAAATCAGGCGCAAGCCATCGCATCATCTTATTGGCAAATTTGCCTTGCGAAATCCGCTTTGACGGATCGCCTTTAGGCTCATCAGGCAGCGGGGCAGGCGACAGTGCCTCCCATGAGGGCAATGTGCGCGCCATCGGGTCGGCTGCCAGCGTGCGGTGCAAAAATGTTGTTCCGGTGCGCGCAAGCCCTGCGATCAGCAAAACGTGCGGATCAGGTTGTTCCAGAATTTCAGGGTTCTGCGCCATGATCGCATCAAGGCGAAGCCGGTTGACCAGCAGGCCTTTCAGCCGCGTACGTTGAACAATCCGGCCAAATGGCGAAAGCTCTGCTTCTGCAATCAGGCTGGCGCACAAACGGCGCAGTGGTTCCATTAGCGGCGCTTGCGACAGCTCCGTTTCCCCCGCCTCTTTGCGGGCCGCTGCCATCAATCGATCTGGATCAAATTGTTTGTGCACATCGCCAAAGCCAAGCTGGTTGAACAGCTTTATCGGCAGCGGGCGATAAGGCTTCGCATAATTGGTATTGGTCGCGCGTGAGGTCATGCGGTGAGTAGGTCTTTCAGTTCGCTCATTTTTACAACGCGCGCTGAAGGCTCAGGTGTCTCTTTCGCATGCACCCAGCGCCAGCACATGGTGCCGTTATCATGCCCGACCGTATTGATCCAGTTCGGATGTCCCGGATCACTATGGGCAACGATAACAGTGACCGAGCCATCCGCATTATAAGTAGCCAAATGCTTGTTCGTGTGAATTTTGAAACGCGAATAATCAAGCGACTCCATCCAGTAATTATTCAACTGGAAATTCCAGAACTCACACGCAGGCGGCATCGCCTCAATCAGCAAAGCCTCATCCGGGCCAAGCGCCCAGTGGCTGTGATAATAAGCAATATTCGGATCGCCGCCCGCCCGGTTCGACACTTCATCAGAAAAGCGCGGCAACTTATTGGAATGTTTCTGCATGCCGCGCGCCCAATGCGCAAACAGAAGCGGCGCGCCTGCAACAAATGTCCCGGCAGACTGCAACCCTTCGACAATCTTCTGCGGCGTGACATCCGTGCCAGCGGCGTCCGGCCCATCAAGGCGCTCGACCGTCAAATCGGCTATGATCTCAGTCTCGCGGTCCAAATGCGTCTGGCGCACCATGAACAGCGTGTAGCCCTCAGCCATTTGCAGCCAGTTCTGCGCGCCCTCTGGCCGTTCCGGGCTAAGGATCATCTCAAACGTGCCATCCGCGTTAAAGCTCATCTCGGTTGCATCAATCTCGCCAACAGGCGGCATTTCCCCGCCTTGCCCGTAATGGCCGGACTTGGTGTTAAAGCTCAGATAAGCCACCGTCCCGCGCGTACCCGACACTTTGTAAGTATATTGCCCATCCAGATTGCAGCTCTGATAATAATTATCCGGATTGTCCGAGCCAATCTTGATGGTCTCATGGCAGAGCCGGTGCAGCTCTGGCTGGAGCACATTGCCATGTTCGATAAACGCTTCCAGCCCGGCCCGTGTCAGGCGCGCCAAATAGCGGTAGCCCTCGGCCTGATCGAACGCGTTTTGCGGCGTGCCCGGAAACTGCAATGCGCCGCCCGCGCTTTTGAGCGTGTCACAAAATTCGTCCCACGCTTTGCCGGACACAATTTGCTCTGCATAGACATCTGCCTCGGTCCGCCCACGCAGTTTGCGCCATCCCAGCCGGATACCGCGAAACATCTTCAAAAAACCCCTGAGAATACCGCGCATCTGCCGCCTCCATTACCAACCACCTTGCTGACAATAAGCAGCGCACTTGTAAAGCCCGCCAATGCCCTTCTGAGATATTTTCTGGCCCGAACCGCGCGAATAGATTGCCCCGCCCCCCGAGTCTGTCGCATACTCCGGCGCAATGGATGACACTGAGACACATACCGAAGACGCAGGCCCGGACGATAAGAGCCTGTCCATGTTTGGCGACGCTGAAATGGGCGCGCCTGATAAGGGCTATCAGGTGCTTGCGCGCAAATACCGTCCGCGCCTGTTTGATGACCTGATTGGCCAGGAAGCCATGGTGCGCACGCTCCAAAACGCGTTCGAGACAGGCCGCGTTGCGCATGCCTTTATGCTCACCGGCGTTCGCGGCGTCGGCAAGACAACCACCGCCAGACTGCTCGCCCGCGCGCTGAATTACCAAACCGACACCGCCGATGGCCCCTCAATCAAGCTGGAACCTGCTGGCGAACATTGCGCCGCGATCATGGAAAGCCGCCACCCTGACATTCTCGAACTCGATGCCGCCTCACGCACCGGCGTTGCCGATATGCGCGAGCTACTTGAAGGCGTTCGCTATTCACCCGTCTCGGCGCGCTATAAAGTCTACATCATTGACGAAGTCCACATGCTCTCAACGGCTGCGTTCAACGCGTTGCTGAAAACCCTTGAAGAGCCGCCGGCCCATGTGAAGTTCATCTTCGCAACAACCGAAATCCGCAAAGTGCCCGTCACGGTGCTGTCGCGTTGCCAGCGCTTCGACCTGAAACGCCTCGGCCCGGTCGAGCTTGCCGCCCATCTTGGAAAAATCGCCAAAGCTGAAGGCGCAGACATTTCAGAAGAAGGCCTCGCGCTTGTCGCCCGCGCCGCAGAAGGCTCCGTACGCGATGGGCTATCCATCCTTGACCAAGCGCTCGTGCAGACGCTTGATGGCGCAGCCGTCTCCGGAGAAGCCATCCGCGACATGCTCGGCCTAGCTGACCGAACGCGCTTGCTTGATGTTTTTGAAAAAGCCGTCAGCGGCCAAGCAAAAGAAGCCTCAAGCGAGGTGATGAGCCAGCTCTTTGACGGCGCTGATCCATTGACGATCCTGAAAGACCTCCTCGACATTTGCGCTGAAGTATCGACCGCGCAAGTGGCCGGTGATGACTATATTTCAACGGGGCCGGCCGAATGGTCCGATCGCACCCGCGCGCTTGCCCAAAGGCTCACCGCAGCACAAGCCGCGCGCTATTGGCAAATCTTGCTCAGCGGATATAGCGACGCCCAAACCGCGCCAGATATCTCGGTCGCGGCGCGCATGGTCGTCCTGCGCTTAGCTGCTGCGGCGAACTTACCAAGCCCTGAGGAAGCGGCCCGTCTGCTCGCAGGAGGGGAGGCCGCCGGCGCTGCGGGAAAGCCTGAAGCGCCAGCCCCATCGCCTGCGCCAAGCCCGGCATCTGCGTCTGCTGAAGCGCCTGCCGCCTACCACCCCGGCATTCCGCAAACCTTTGCCGAAATCGTTTCGCTCATGGATGCGCGCAAACAAGCTATCCTCTCTGGTCAGGTGCAAACCTATATCCGCCCGGTCAATCTCCAGATGACCCGCCTGATCGTTGACGCCAAAGACGGTGCGCCAGCCGACCTTGTGCGCCGTATCGCAGACTTTCTCATCGAAGAAACAGGCT
>CAZXTI010000151.1:0-4861 GCA_964643565.1 uncultured Hyphomonas sp.
ACCATGAAAGCCAATGGCGCAAAATGCCTGCTTGTCTCCGGCGGCTTTACAGCCTTCACCTCGCGCATTGGCGACGCAGCAGGTTTTGACGAAAACTATGGCAATACGCTGATCGATGATGGCGCGGCCCTGACCGGAAAAGTTGGCCTGCCCATTCTCGGACGCGAAGCCAAACAGGAACGGTTGGAACGCACTGCCTCACAATTGGAACTAGCCCCCTCAGACGCGCTCGCAATCGGGGATGGCGCAAATGATCTAGCCATGATCAAAACCGCAGGGCTTGGCATCGCCTACCGCGCCAAACCCATCGTCGCCGCCGAAGCGCACGCAGCAATCAACCATACCGATCTGACCACCGCCCTCTTCTTTCAGGGCTACAGCGCTGATGAATTCGTGACAGAATAGACTTATGACCCATACGATCCGCCCCTACCAACAAGCCGACCTTGCCCGTCTCCACGCGATCAATTGCGCGAGCGAACCGGGCGTCGGCGCGGTCAGCCAAGACGCCCTCGCAGCAATTATTTCCGAAGGCGACTGCTTTGTTACCGAAAGCACCGAGGGCATGATTTCTGGCTTCCTCCTCACGCTCGGCCCGGACGCCGCCTATGCCAGCAAAAACTATCACTGGTTTGACGAGCGCTATGAAAACTATGTCTATGTCGACCGGATCGCGATTGCCCCGAAAATGCGCGGCAACGGGCTTGGCGCCGCGCTCTACAAACATGCCTTCCAGCATTATGCCGGCAACGCACTCCTCATCGGCTGCGAGGTCAACACCGCCCCGCCCAATCCCGGCTCCATGCGGTTTCACACGCGCGCAGGCTTCATGCCTGTTGGCGAACAGAGCTTCACAGATGACTATGCCGTTTCTTATCTGGCAAGGCGGCTAAGCTCATGAGCATCACCAAGAAATATTCCGGCAGCGACCCCATGCGCGTGAACAAGTTCATGGGGCAGTCCGGCCTGTGTTCGCGGCGCGAAGCCGAAGCCCTGATCGAAAAAGGCCTCGTTACAATTGATGGCGCAAAAATCTCCTCTCCCGGTCACAAAATTGCACCGGGACAAACACTGAGCCTTGCCTCCGAAACGGCAAAGCATCTGGAAAACAAATTTACCGCTGTCATCCATAAACCGGAAGGGATCGTCTCCGCCCAGCCCGACCCCGGTCAAGTGCCAGCCGCCCGCCTCCTCACCCGCGCCAACCTTATCGGCAAGGGCCACGCACCGAAAAAGACAACCAGCCTGCCCGCCCTTGGCCGCCTCGATATGGACAGTCGCGGCCTCTTGGTCCTGTCTCAAGACGGCGTACTTGCCAAAGCGCTCATCGGCCCGCAATCCCGTCTTGAAAAAGAATATATCGTCAAGGTGACAGGCGAGCTGACGCAAAGCAAAATCGACAAGCTCTGCCATGGCCTCGAATTGGACAATCGCAAATTACGCCCCGCCAAGGTCACCCGGCTCGGCAAGCGCGGCTTACGCTTCATTCTAACCGAAGGACGCAACCGCCAGATCAGGCGCATGTGCGACCTTGTAGAGCTGCGCGTCTACGACCTTTTCCGTACACGGATCGGGCCATTAGAGCTAGGCAATCTACGCGAAAGCAAATGGCGTCTCATCACCCCAAAAGAACGCGCCGCCCTCATCAGAGCCGCGAAGGGCTAGGGAGCCATCTTCAACTCCGCCGCATGAATGGCCAGATAGCGCGCACCCAGGCAAAGATGAAAAACCCGGTCAACACGATCCAAGGCAAGCCAAATGCAAACGAGGAAATCAGGCTGCCCACGCCTTTTGCAAGATTCGTGAAAAAGCTCTTAGAAGCCGCTTTTATCGGGTCGCATTTGGGACGTTCTTTTTTCACCAAGCCACGGTAATTAATATCGAATTCGGACATTGTTACGCGTTTTTGGAGCGTTTTCAGGCTCGTTGTAATTGACTCAACCTCCCCAATAACGTCCGCCAATTCACGCTCGGCCAGCAATAGCTCGCCCAAACCACCCGCCTCATTGGCAAGCAGTTCTTCCAACCGTTTTTGCAGCGTAATTTTGGCACTTAACCGCGCATCAATATCCAGAAAATCATCCGTCAGATCGACCTGCTCTCTACCCCGAGATGTTATTATTCCGTTCGCTTCTGCCAGATCACTATCAAGAGACGCATTAAAGGCTTCAATCCAATCTGGCACAGCCATAAGATAGACATAGCTCGTCGCGCTGCGGTCTGATCTTAAAGTGAGATCCGTACTTGTAACGATGCAAACACTTGGCCCGGCGGCTTCACAGGCAGCGATATGTTTAGAAATTAGAGGTCGCACGCCCGCCTGTGGCAATTCAAGTGACAGGCTGTAGGTATAGGCAATATATCTATCATCAAGATCCTCAAGCGGGCTGCCGTCTCCACTTAACTGGTCTTGCCCCCCCGAACCAGTGGTTAAATTACTTGAAAGCCCAATCGTCGTTTGCTGGCCTTGAATAACTGAAGTTTGACGAAGTATATCGCTCGCATCATCGGTGCCGAAGCCTCGGGAGACTTCACCAGAAATGGTCTGAATAGGTGAAATTGAAGTGAAACTACTGCGCCCCGATTGAGAACCTTTGCCCTCAATTACACACCCATCCTTATCAAAAGACACATTGTTTTGGCCGCATGCGGACAGAATGCATGATACCGCAACAATCGATAGATACTGTTTCATACATTGTCTCCAGCCCGTGCCCGAAAACAATTACACAATGAGGTTTCCCGGTCAAACCCTACTAAGCCAGCCCCCCGCAGGGATTAAGGCCTCGGCCCGAAGTTGATTTTTCCCGGCTCCAATACGCGCCGCGCATGATGGACAAAATCCACCAGCAAGCCCCTCGTGTCGCGCGGGTCGATGATTTCCTCTGCATAGAAACTTTCTGCCGTGCGGAAAGGTGATGCGATGGCTTCAAACTTCTTATAGAGAGAGGCCAGCAAAGCCTCTGGATCGTCGCTCTCCAGCAGTTCCTTGCGATAGGCCGCCTCGATGCCGCCTGCGATAGGCAATGAACCCCAATCGCCAGAGGGCCAGCAATAGCGCCATTTCGCCTTGGACGGGTTCATCATCGCCGAGCCTGCCAGCCCGTAAGCCTTGCGGATCACCACCGCGCAAACCGGAACCTTGGCCTGATAGACCGCCGCCATCGCCCGCACGCCCTTGCGCGTCACGCCTGCCGTTTCGTGTTTCACGCCAACGGCAAAGCCCGGACAATCAACAAAATGCACAACCGGTAAATGGAAAGTCGAGCAAAGGTCCATATGGCGGATCACCTTCTCGCAGACATCAGCCGTCCATGCCCCGTCAAGAAAGAACGGATCGCCCGCCATCACCCCGACCGGATGACCGTCAATGCGCGCCAAACCCGTCGCGATACCCCGCCCCCAATTCTCGCCAATCTCGAAGAAAGACCCAAGATCGACACACGCCTCAACAATACGGCGCGGCTTATAGGGTGTCTTGCCATCGGTCGGCACGATTGAGATCAGCGCCTCATCCTTGCGCGCAGGATCGTCCGTTGGCGGCGTAATGGGCGGCAATTCATGCACGCTTGCCGGAAGATAGGAGAGGAACTGGCGCGCCGCCTCAAACGCGTCCGCCTCGCTCTCGACGACATTATCGACCGTGCCATTCCGCGCCTGTATCTGCCAGCCGCCAAGTTCTTCCTTGGTAACATCCTCGCCAAGCGCGCGCGTGACAGGAGGCCCGGCAACAAAGACTTGTGACAGCTCTTTGACCAGAACCGAGAAATGGCTCGCCGCCAGCCGCCCTGCCCCCATGCCTGCGCATGGCCCAAGCCCGAGCGATACGAAAGGCACTTCGCCAAGCCCGTCCACGATCAACTCCCAGCCCGGCGTTTCAGGAATATAGGTGCGCGGATCAGCCTCGAACATTTTGATTGAACCGCCCCCGCCCGTGCCATCGATCAGCTGTACGAGCGGCATCCGGTATTCGGTTGCCTGTTTCAGCGCCTGCACCATTTTCTGCCAGATCGCTGCATCGGCCGCCCCGCCGCGCACCGTGAAATCATCGCCAAGGATCATTGCAGGCAACCCGTTTAGCCGGGCCCGGCCAAAGACAGAATTTGCCGCCATGAAACTTTCCAGCTTATCGTCTGCATCATAGGTCGCCCGGCCAGCAATTTTGCCAATCTCATGGAAGCTGCCGGGGTCGGCCAGAAAGGCGATCCGCTCGCGCACGGTAAGCTTGCCGCGCCCGCGCTGACGGCTGACAGGTTCTTCCCCGCCCATTTTTTCAGCCAAACGCTCACGCGCGCGAAGTTCTTCGATGTGTTTTTCCCAAGACATGCGCCAGAGTTTGGACCCTCAGCGCAAGGGAAGGTCAAGCCCTGTTTTTCTCTGAAGCTATTGAAGCTGCGCGCGGAATGTCAGCGTGAAGGATGACAAGGCGCTATCACCTGCTGCCATCTCGCCTTGTGGATTGAAGCAGACAAACCGTATGGCCGGATCAAAGCCGGGCGCTGGCGTGTGCGTACAATCAGCAAAAGAGGCCGGCTGCGTCGTCGCATAAGCCACATTGCTCGTCGGACTAAATGTCAGGCCTGATCCAAGATCATCGAATATGATCGCGCCTGTCTCTGGCCCCGGTCCATCTGCATCGCCATTGAAAAAGACGACCTCAGGCGGCAGCGCATCGACAAAGAAGAGCGAGCCATCATCAACTGTGCCATCGCCGGTATTGGTCAGCGTAATCGTATAGAGCACATCATTGCCCGGTATAGCGAACAAGCCGTCATTGTTCGGGTCAAACACATTGACCACTTTGCTCGCGTCTAAGTCCGGCGCAGGGGCAAAACTAAACAACCAATAATCGACAATCTCA
>CAZXTI010000152.1:0-1418 GCA_964643565.1 uncultured Hyphomonas sp.
GCCCGTCGATCTCGGCCTTGAAGTGTGGATGCCTATTAAGGTCAGCTTCTGCCGCACGCCAGTCATAATCGGTTTGCCAATGCGCGATCAGGTCTTTGAGAACAGGCGTTGAGGCGCCATGCGCCCAAGCTTCATCACCTCCCCCTTCGGGTGGATCAAACCAGCGATAATCGTCAATGCGCGCAGCAATCCTATCCAGAACGGTCTGAGAAACATCAATTCGGAACGGCTGCGCTTTGCTCACGGGCAATTAATCCGCATGCTGATTGGCGCGTGGTCAGAAGGCTTGTACCCGCCGCGCCAACCAATATGAATTTTATAGCTATCAATCTGGCTAAGCGGCAAGGCTTCATCATTCGCCCAGATATGGTCAAGCCGCCTGCCGCGATTGCTGGCCGCCCAATCCTTCGCCCGATAACTCCACCAGGAATAAAGCTTCTGCTCGTCGCCGTGCGCCAAGCGCGCAATGTCATGAAAGCCGCCCTTCTTGCGCGACGCTTCCAGCAGCTCTGTTTCAATCGGCGTATGCGACACAATTTTCAAAAGCTGCTTATGTGACCAGACATCATTCTCGTGCGGGGCAACATTCAAATCACCGACAAGCACACGCGGCGACTTTGCTTTCTTCAGACGGGCATATCCCGTGCCCAGTTTTTTTAAAAAATCGAGCTTGTGTGCAAACTTGTCATTCGTCTCCGGGTCGGGCGTATCGCCGCCTGCAGGTAGATAGATATTGTGTATCTCCACCCCCTTAACAATACCGGCCACGACGCGTGCATGCCCCTCCCGGCAGAGTTTAGGCGGCGTGATTTGTTCGATCGGATAACGCGACGCAATCGCCACGCCATGATGTCCGCCGCGTTGCCCGTGCAGGGCCAAATGCGGCAATCCCATATCTTGGAAGGCTTTCACCGGAAATTCAGCGTCCAAGCATTTTGTTTCCTGAAAGCACACCACATCCGGCGCTTTGGCTTCAACAAAGGCTGCAACAGTCGGCGCGCGCAAACGCACTGAATTGATATTCCAACTAACAAGGGAAAGAGAGGTCATTCATCAGTATTGCGACAGGCCGGGCCTTAGAGTCAACGCGTTCGAGCCAGATGGAGGGAGGGAGGGTCGGCTCGAACGCGTCAGACGCTAGGCGTCCGGTCACGTTAGTGACCACACAGTCCGGAAAATAAGCTGCGCGAGGGGGGAAAGGCAGCTCTATTTGTTACTCCGCGACTGAGCTTTTTATCTGGCAACTGCCCGCAAGGATTACAAGTAACTTAAATGTTAGCACGGTAAATATGGCGTGCGTGAAAGCGCTAAAAGCGTGCCCTAGTCGCGCTCATCTTCCTCGCCCAGTTCTTCAATCCGGAACAGGCGCGGGTTTATCCGCGTCCCTGTTTCAACCGCTGACAATTCCACAATCGTCA
>CAZXTI010000152.1:1518-4825 GCA_964643565.1 uncultured Hyphomonas sp.
ACTCCGAAAAAAGGCTTTTCTAGGGAAATTGCGTCTAAATTCGTTGTCTGAGGTTCATGGTGCGTTTGGGCACACGCCTCATAAGCCATAGTGCACAGCCCTATTCAGGCTTGTTTTCCAAGGCGAGAATCGTCCGCCGCCCGGCATGATCAGGCGGGCTAACAACACCATTATCTTCCAATTGTTCAATCAGTGTTGCGGCGCGGTTATAGCCAATTTTCAAGCGGCGCTGTAAATAGGAAGTCGATGCACGCTTGTCTCTAAGGACAATCGCCAAGCCCTCTTGATAGAGATCTTCTTCTGCACTGCCAGATGAGGTACCAAGCATTGCATCCATAACAGCAGAATTATCCGCCTCTTCCGGGTCTTCCAGAATATCAGTCTGATAGTTCGGCTCGCCGGTCTGCTTCAGCCAAGCGACAACTGCTTCAACCTCTTCGTCAGATACAAATGGGCCGTGCAGACGTTTGGTCTTGCCGCCCGGTGCTTGATACAGCAAGTCACCCATGCCGAGGAGCTGTTCAGCGCCCTGCTCGCCAAGGATTGTGCGCGAATCAATTTTCGTCGTCACCATATAGGAGATACGCGTCGGGAAGTTCGCCTTGATCGTACCCGTAATCACGTCAACTGATGGACGCTGCGTCGCGGTAATCAGGTGGATGCCCGCCGCACGCGCCATTTGCGCCAGACGTTGAATACAGCCCTCAATCTCTTTGCCCGCGACCATCATAAGGTCAGCCATCTCATCGATCACAACAACAATGTTCGGGATCGCTTCAATCGGCAAAATTTCTGTTTCGTGGATCGGCTTACCTGCTTCGTCATATCCAGTCTGAACTTTGCGGATAAGCTGTTCGTCGCGCTCGCGGTGATCCTTGGCTTTCGCATTGAAGCCCGCAAGGTTACGCACATTCGCCTTCGACATCAGCTCATAACGGCTTTCCATTTCGCGCACGGTCCACTTCAGCGCGTTCACGGCCTTTTTCGGATCGGTCACAACCGGCGACAATAGATGCGGAATGCCCTCATAGATCGACAATTCGAGCATCTTCGGGTCAATCATAATGAAACGACATTGCTCCGGCGTCAGCTTGTACATCAAAGACAAGATCATCGCGTTGACACCAACAGACTTACCAGAGCCCGTCGTACCCGCGATTAGCAAGTGAGGCATCTTGGCCAGTTCAACAACGGTTGGTGTACCGCCAATATCCTCGCCTAGCGCCATAGGTAGCGCCGCCTTGGTATTCCGATAAGCTTCTGAGGAGAGAAGCGACCGGAAAAAAACTGTCTCGCGCGCAGGGTTTGGTAATTCGATACCAATCGCATTCTTGCCCGGCACAACTGCGATACGCGCAGAGGTCGCGCTCATTGAGCGGGCAATATCATCAGCAAGACCGATCACACGGGCAGACTTCACGCCCGGCGCAGGCTCTAATTCAAACAAAGTAACAACTGGGCCGGGGCGGACCTCGATGATCCGGCCCTGAACACCAAACTCACGCAAGACTTCGGTAAGGCGCGCCGCCTGTCCAAGTAGCGCTTCTTCATCGACAGCGCTATTGCGGCTTGGCGGTGTTTGCAAAAGTTCAATCGGCGGCAAGGCAGCATTAGATGTGCGCCCGCCCTTATGAACACGCGTGCGCGGTGCAAAGAAGGTTTGCTTGACCGGCACCGCATCAACATCCTGCGTTTGCGTCGGCTCGATAACTTCATTCGTCGGTGCAGAAACAATGCTCTGGTCCTGATCGGGATAATGATCATCACTATAAACCGGCACATTGCGATCATCATACGTGCTATCATAGTCAGGAATAATGCGGCCCTCTGAACGGGCTTGCGCTTTCTGGCGTTGGCGACGCACCATCTCCCCGCCGCTTGCCCATAGATGGCTAAATTTGCGAGAGGCACTGCGCCCTTGGCGCACGGCAGCCGTTTGCAAGAGCCAAGCATCCCGCCGGCCAAAGCCGAGCGCAGCTGACGCCGCCCACAAGGCGAGCATACCAAGTACAAAACCGGCAACCCCTTCAGCATAAGGCAATAATAGCGCCTTGAAGGGTATCGTTAAAATATGTAGCAGCCCGTCGCCAACGACACCGCCAAGCCCGGCGCTAAGCGGCCAGGAGGCAGGTACCGGCCAAGAGGCAAACGCTGCTGCCGATAGCGGCACAAATAAAAATCCTGTAACCCAACGCGATAAACTTGGCTGCCCGATTAAAACGGCGCGCATCGCACCGCCAATCATGCACGCCAAGCCCGCTGTCCAAGCTGACCAGCCAAATGCCTGCCGCGCAAAATCAGCAAACAGTGCGCCAGCAACGCCAAACAGGTTTTGCGCCAAATTCGTTGTCGCCGCATTCAGGCTCGGATCAGCTGGAGAATATGACCCGACGCTACCGCAAATGAAGACGCCAGCCGCAAATGCGAACGCCCCCGTCAACATGCGCCACACCGGATCACTGACCGCACGCGCGGTAGGTTGTTCGATAGGCATGTCGTTCAGGGTGCGGGCTTTCGCCATGTACAATTCCGTTTCGGGTCTGATTCAAGTTCAAGGCCATTCTTTACTGAAGCCGTTAACGGGTTACGAATATTCTTAAAATTGCGCAGAAATTTACACAAAAATTGTCAGCCAGATTTTGAGCTGTTTTCTCATCGATTTCTGTGAGAGGTTGCGTGCCGATACGCCACGCTTCCACTTGTCCGTAAAACCGCTAAATTAAGCCCATGACCGACATTTCCTCTCCCTCAGCTGCAAATATCTGCGATTTAGTGATCGTGGGCGCAGGTCCGGCGGGCGCAACACTCGCCCTCGCCGCCGCGCAGGCGGGCTTTTCGGTGACACTAATTGATGCGCGTGACCCTGCGATTCAGCGTCCAGACGGCCGCAATTTCGCGATTGTCCGCGGCTCATGGAGATTACTCCAATCTATTGGCATAACAGACGATCTGGCCGATGCGGTTCAACCCTTAAACGGGTTGGAAGCGACCGATGGCGGGCGGCACTGGTTCGGCGCACCTTCGGCCCTTTTCACCACAGATGACTTGCCGAACGATCTGGATGGCACACCGCTCGGCTATATGGTCCAAGCCCCCAAACTTCAGACTGCACTCGACACAGCCCTGACTGCGCAAAACAACATAAAGTGGCTAAAAAACACGAAATTTCACGCCCTCAACGTGTCTCAGGGTGTCGCTAGCGTAGAATTAGATGATGGCGAGACGCTGCATACACGCCTCATCGCTGGGTGCGACGGTGTCAATTCACCTGTACGCACAACAGCCAAAATACCAGTCGAAGGCCGCG
>CAZXTI010000153.1:0-3595 GCA_964643565.1 uncultured Hyphomonas sp.
CCCTTGGCCTGTACGTCAGACCAATGCAAAGTCGCATCACAAACGCCTTGTTCGGATATGCCTTGTGTCTTTCTGGTAAGCGTCAGACTATAGGCCGCATCCGGCTCCACCGCGCAGGGACAAACCGCTCCATCTTGATCACATGCCCGTAGAATCAGTGAATGCGTCGGCGATACCGCAAATTCACACCGGCCAGATTTGCAGTCCGTCGCCGCACCATTCACCCGCAACCTTAAAGGACCAAGCGCATCTGCCTCAACAAATGCAATCTGGCGAAAACGGTTTGCGCCATCCGCAATATAGACATCGCCCGATGCGGCCCAATAGACCTGCTCAGATGGCAGCGCGACCCAGCTTAACGTCGCCGCGCCAAGGCTCACAGCACATAAAAGCCCCCTCAGCCACGCGCGCAAAAACACACCTGCAAACAAGGCCGTGACGAAAAACAATAATGTCATATCCGGCATACGGTTTAATGTGTGCTCAAACCCTTCTCCAAGCGCAACCGTCCACCGCGCCACCGCCGTAATCATCGCAAGCGACTGGCCAAAAAACTGAAGCCCGATCTCGCTCAGGCCGAAAGGCGCAAGCAGCATGGACAAACCTGCACTTGGGACGCTGAAAAGGCTCACAATCGGCATTGCCACAAGGTTTGCAATTAAGCCCAATGGCGCAAGACGTTCAAAGTGATAAAGCGCGAACGGGGCCGTTGCCAGTGATGCTGCTACTGACGTCACAGCCAAAGACTTTGCAGCAAAAATTATCCGTCCGCCAAAGCCGCGTTGACGAAAAACCATGCGCCGCGACCACGCCTCATAGATTGCGATCAACACGCCAGTCGCCGCAAATGACATTTGAAAGCCCGGCGCAAAGACACTTTCTGGCGCAAACAAAACAACCAGGATCATTGCGATCGAGAATGACCTCAAACTCAATGCAGGTCGATCAATAAGGATCGCAGAGAAAAAGACCGCATACATAATAAATGCCCGCTGGGTCGAAACACTAGCGCCGGAAATCAACAGATAAGCAGTGATCGAAACAAGCGTAATTAAAGCCGCCGGTTTTTGAACCGCGAACCGCACACTCAGCGGCCCAATCAACGCCAATCCAAATCGCGCAATAAAATAAATTATCCCGCCCACAATGCCGAGATGCAGACCCGAGATCGCGAGCAAATGCGCAAGCCCGGCCCGTCGCAGCGTTTCCTGCTCTTCCTGCGACATGAAAGAGCGATCACCAGACACAAGCGCTGCCGCAAAGCCGCCCGCATCCTCTCCGGCCGCTCCGTTCACAAAAACCGCCACTTGTCGGCGTATCGCCCCGAGCGTGAGTTGCGCCCGCGTATAGAGGTCCTTGGGTGCGCCAAGCACACCGCCGCGGCACCGACCTTGCACATAACCAACTGCCCCCAATTGCTGAAACCACGCCGCGCGCTGAAAATCATAATCCCCCGGTATCGAACGTGCAGGCGGCGGGCGCAGCTCAGCATAACAACGCACAAACCGCCCCGGCGCGACATTCAAATCGAGGCGATGTGTGACCCGCACATATTTTGGCACTTCATCTGAGGCAAGGCCCGATATGGCATGCATTTTTATACGCAGGCGTGAACCACTGGAGCCTGGCTCAACAGAGGTCACCCAGCCTTCAATGATCGTCGGCCCGACGGTCTGGGATATGGTCGGCGCTTTAACTGAGGCGACGCGCAGCACGCCGGCCGATATGCCAAGTCCAAGGCCGAAAGCAATCAAACCCACACACCGAATGAAATTGCCAGACCGCCCGCGCCAGTCCATTGCCCGCGCGCCAATCGCAAATCCGAAAAGCCCCGCAACACCAATAGCCAATTGCAACAGGGTCGGTTCGATAGGCAAAGCCAAATAAATTCCAGCTCCTGCAACAACCGAAAGCGCCAGCAGCAAGGCATTTAGCTCACCCGGCGCCACCAGACCCGACCAGAAGCTTTGCTTTTTGTCGGTAAGGTTGCGATAAGACGCCAAATCATTATCAAACCCGCCAGAGGGGTTTCCCTGTGGCGCGCCCGGAAGGCTAGAAAACTTATGTCCGTTGTTACGCGTTTTGCACCCTCCCCAACTGGTATGCTGCACATTGGCGGCGCCAGAACAGCGCTATTTAATCTTTTATATGCTCAGCGGCATGGAGGGAAATTTCTACTGCGAATAGAGGACACAGACAAAAAACGCTCGACACCTGAAGCAGTCGCCGCGATCCTTGATGGTCTAGACTGGTTAGGCATAACACCAAGCGAACCACCCCTCTATCAAGCAGCGCGCGCACCGCGCCATGTCGCCTGCGCCGAAGCAATGATTGAGAACGGAACCGCGTTTCGCTGTTACGCCACACCAGAACAGCTTCAAGAGCGCAGAGACAAAGGAGAAGCTGCCCGCAAAGCTGCCAAAGATGAAGCATTGGCCGAGGATGAGCGCGCCCGCCTGCTAGCCCTCGCGACGGAAAACCTCTCACCTTATCGGTCGCCATGGCGCGGCGGTGCACCTGCCCCTGATGCCAATGCGGCTTTCACTGTCCGGCTGAAAGCGCCAGATGAGGGCAAGCTTACCATTCAGGATGAGGTGCAAGGCGAGGTTGTCATCAATGCCGACGAAATCGATGACCTCATCCTGCTCCGCGCTGATGGCACACCCACCTATATGCTCGCCGTCGTTGTTGATGATCATGATATGGGCGTCACGCACATCATTCGCGGCGACGATCATTTGCGCAACGCGTTCCGCCAAATCCCTATCTATTTGGCCATGGGCTGGGATGTACCAACATTTGCGCACGTGCCACTAATCCATGGCGATGACGGCGCAAAACTATCCAAACGGCATGGCGCGCTCGCGGTCGGGGAATATCGAAATATGGGTTATCTGGCTGAGGCGGTTTGTAATTATCTCCTGCGACTTGGCTGGAGCCATGGGGATCAGGAGATATTCTCCATGCCGGAAGCGGCCGAGGTTTTTGGTCTGGAAGCGATTGGAAAGTCGCCCGCGCGTCTTGATTTTGACAAACTTTCTGCGACCAACGGGCATTATATCCGGCATCTCGATTTAGAGACGCTCGAAAAACTCGTAACAGCCGAAATTGCTTCGAAAACAGCCCTAACGCCCGAAATTACGGCTAGAATCAATGCTGCACTGCCGCATTTGACCGATCGCGGGAATACAATACCGGCGCTCGCAGAGGCATTTGCCTTCCTAATTTCGTCCAGACCACTGGAATTAAACAAGAAAGCGCGCAAAACCTTGCGTGGGGAAGCCCTTGACCGATTGGTTTTAGTGCGCGACCTAGTGTCCAAGACAGACGCATGGAGCGCTGACGCATTGAAGCTGACCCTTCAAGCCATCTGCGAAGACCATGACCTGTCATTCGGGCAAGTCGGCTCTCCAATCCGTGCCGCACTCACCGGCGGCCTCCCTGCTCCTGACATTGATCAGGTTATGGAATGGCTAGGCAAGGAAGAATGTCTCGCCCGAATAGAAGATCAGATAAACACGCGGCCAGCATAAGACCGGCGCGGAAAGCAAGTGAAAGAGACAAGCATGGAAAACAAAGTCAAAGAATCCGGAAC
>CAZXTI010000153.1:3695-4809 GCA_964643565.1 uncultured Hyphomonas sp.
GAAAACTTCCTGCGCATGTGTTTCTCGGTTCCTGCCGAAGACTATGTCTCAAACCCTGTTCTGACCGAAGCAATGGACAAGATCTTTATCTTGCACGCCGACCATGAGCAGAACGCATCAACCTCAACAGTCCGCTTGGCAGGCTCATCAGGCACGCACCCATTTGCCGCCGTCTCAGCTGGCATCTCCTCACTTTGGGGACCAAGCCATGGCGGTGCAAACCAGGCCTGCCTGGAAATGCTCCGCGAAATTGGCACCGCAGACCGCATCCCGGAATTTGTTGCCCGCGCCAAAGACAAGGACGATCCATTCCGCCTTATGGGCTTCGGACACCGCGTCTACAAAAACTTTGATCCGCGTGCTGTCGTGATGCAGAAAACGGCGCATGAAGTGCTCGACGATCTTGGCATCAAGGATGATCCGGTTCTCGAAGTGGCGCAGGAATTGGAAAAAATCGCACTCGAGGACGAGTATTTCGTCAAGCGCAAGCTCTACCCGAATGTCGACTTCTACTCTGGCATCATTCTGAATGCGATGGGTTTCCCGACCTCCATGTTCACAGTGCTATTTGCACTGGCGCGGACCGCTGGCTGGGTGTCACAACTCAATGAAATGAACGAAGACCCAACACAACGGATCGGGCGTCCACGCCAAATCTATACAGGTGCAGCGCGTCGCGATTATGTGCCGCCTGCAAAACGCTAAGGCAGCACATAAGCGAAACCAGTCAGCGCCCGGCCTCAAACGCCGGGCGTTTTCTTTAGGTCAGCAAGTTTAATATCGTTCGCGCCGCAATCTCTGGCGCGGCTTCCCCGCCATAACCCATCTTCACCAAGGCGGCCTCCTGCTCAGCTTTTTGCCGCGCAAGCTGCTCTGGATTATCAAGCAGCCGGCTCGCCGCTAAAACAAGGTTTTCGGCATTAAACGCGTTTTGCAAATACTCCGGCGCAACCATCTTATCGGCCGCCACGTTCAAAAGCGTAATGAAACGGGCCTTCATCAACACATAACGAATGAGCGCCCAAGAGATATGACCAATCCGATATCCGGTAATAAACGGCGTGCCCTGCACAGCGAGCTCCGTTGTCACCGTGCCAGAACAGCAAAGTGAAAG
>CAZXTI010000154.1:0-4808 GCA_964643565.1 uncultured Hyphomonas sp.
TGCGGACATTGTGGAAGAAGACATCCGACTGTTTGAGCATTTCGATAATCGCCGCCTTGCCCTCATTTGTTTTTGCATCCAGAGAGACAGAATATTTGTTGCGATTCAAACTTGTATAGATGGGTCCTAAATCACCCGTTGGCGACTTACCGGCATAGCGCATCATATCGCCCTTGCCGTTTTCCACCTTGGTCACTTCTGCGCCAAGGTCACCAAAAATCAGGGTCGCAAAAGGGCCGAGCACCACTGACGACATGTCGAGGATTTTTACCCCAGCTAGCGGACCTGAGCGGGCTTTCGCTGGGCGATGTTCAGCTGTCGTCATGGCTTTTTCTCCAATTATGGACCAGCGCGTAACATGTCGGCGAATGCCTCGCATGTAAACGGCTCGGTGTGCGGATTGGAAACTGTTGCAGCAAAACAAGGCTTATTGTCTTTGCGCAGTAGAGACCAAATTTTTCATATTCCGTTCATGCAAAGCGACTTCTAGCTCCCGTCCGTACCCGAGAATTAGAAGGCTCGGGGCAATTAGATCGAAACAAGGGACTTCGTTTATGAAATATGTATTCGCAGCCGCCACAGCACTCGCACTGTGCTCTGGAACGGCAACCGCACAATCTCAACCTTTCTTCAATGGCTGGACCGGCGAGGGCAATCTCGGCGCCGGCATCACAACTGGTAACACAGACACTGTAGACATCGGCGTTGGCCTGAAACTAGCCAAAGAATTTGGCCCATGGAAAGTCTCAGCCGATGGCGGTTATGACTTCGGCCAAGTTGACGGTGTTGATAACCGCAACCGCTGGTGGGTCGGGTCTCAAGTCAGCCGTGACTTCACAGATCGCCTTTATGGCTTCGGCGACGTTGGTTACGAAGAAGATCAGTTCTCAGGCTTCGAATCACGTCTGTTTTTAGGTGTAGGTGCCGGGTATCACGTCTCCAAAGACAAGCCATTATTATGGTCAGTCGAGGTTGCACCCGGTTATCGCCGTAGTGTTCTGGACATCATTCCCAGTATCACAACAAACGATTTCGCGGTGCGCGGCAGTTCGAAATTCGCCTATCACTTCAATGATAATGTGAATTTCACCAATGACACCGACGTGATTTGGACAGACACCTCTACCCAAACCGTCAACACGGCCGCGCTAAACGCAAAGCTTACAGAGGCGCTCTCTGCACGCATTTCCTTCCAGGTCCGTCACGAGACAGATCCGCCACTTGGCTTTGTCAACACAGACACTGCAACACGTGTTTCGATTGTTTACGGCTTCTAGTCTTATCCGAATATCCTAAGGAAACCGGCGCGCCGCTTTGGTGCGCCGGTTTTTTCAAATTAAAGTCAGGCTTTCATAAAACGGTTTACAGCCATACCGAGGAGCGCCGATAAGACGAAAGATGGATGATTTGCTTGCCCCTCAGCCCTTTGCTGACCCGTATGTCACAGCCAAGGGTGACAACCGCGCCAGCGTGGACTGGACCGGGCTAAGCACGCTTTGGCTGAACACCGGTACGCTGTGCAATATTGAGTGCGCCAATTGCTATATTGAAAGCTCGCCAAAGAATGACCGGCTGGTCTATTTAAAGCATAGCGATGTCGTCCCTTTCCTTGATGAAGTGGACGCGCTCGGCGAAGGCAGCAAAGAAATTGGAATAACCGGCGGCGAGCCTTTCATGTGCCCGGATATTCTGCTGATCATGGAAGATATTCTGCAACGCGGTCACCGCTTACTGCTCTTGACCAATGCCATGCAACCGATGATTCGCAAACGTATTCGCGAAGGCCTGCTCGCGCTGAAAGCCAAATATCATGGTCGGATGATCCTGCGCGTGTCGATGGATCATCATGGCGAAGATCTGCACGATGAAGAGCGCGGCCCAGGCGCATATGCGCATGCGATCAAGGGCTTATCCTGGCTTGCCGAACACGGGTTTCAAACGGCGATCGCGGGCCGACAGGTTTTAAACGAGAACGATGCAACGGCGCGCGCAGCCTATGGCGGTTTAATCGCGCGGCTTGGGCTTGATATTGATCCGGCAGACCCCGCACGTCTGGTCTTGTTTCCGGAAATGACCAGCGCGGATATGCCCCCAGAAATTAGCACTGCATGTTGGGATACCCTAAAGGTAAACCCCAAAGATATGATGTGTGCCAGCCAGCGCATGGTCGTGCGCAAGAAAGGCGCAGACAAAGCGGCCGTGATGCCCTGCACTTTGCTTGCCTATGAAGACCGCTTTGAGATGGGTGGTACGCTGGAAGAGGCGACAAAAACACCTGTGCATCTCAACCATCGTTGGTGCGCAGAATTCTGCGTTTTGGGGGGAGGAAGCTGCTCCGTTTAAGACCTACGATAAATTTCACCCTATTTAGGTAACATTTTATTTGTCCTACGATGATACGACTGCATAGAACGATACAAGAGTAGGGTAAAATAATGGGTGTCAGTCACCTATTGGGACTTATTGTTCCGATGGTATCACTTTTATTTTCTGTTACGTTTTGTACGCTTTGGGCAAGATCCAAGACGGCCAGCTATTTATTGCCCGTTGGCTTGGGATTTGGCAGCTTTGCCGCCGGGTTTACCTTAAGACAATTTGTGCTTGTTGAGGACTCATTGCTCAGCATACTTATTGTGAGCACCTGCTATGTCTTTGCAATATGTTGGGTCATCGCAGCAGCGGGTCAGCGCAGGCAATCAAAACAGCAACTGAAATTCCTCGCCTCAATTGGCTTCCTTGCTGTCACCACGACAGTGATGGCGGGCACACTGAACCTTGACCTTTCTTATCGCAGCATGATCGATACTTGCGTCGTTGGTGCGCTTTTTCTGAGCGGCGCGTTTCACCTCAGCAAAACCAAAAGCACAGACATACTTGATCGTATTCTATTGTGGGTCCTTGTTGGTATCGGCACCACCCTTTGCGCCACCTCCATGTCAATTTTCAACACGCCAGCCGGTCTGACCCCAGCGAATTACCACAGCTCGCTCTACTGGCTCTTGTTGAATGTCGCCCTTGTCGTATCGCTGCTCTCGCTAGCAATGACCCTATTTGCAATGACAGCGGTCGATCTTATGAAAAAGATACAAGTCGCAGCAGAAGAAGACTATTTGAGCGGCCTGCTCATCAGAAGCGCTTTTACACGCGAGGTTTCCAGCTTGGCAGAAGACCGCGCGCGTATAAGCGGTGTTATTCTCTTTGATCTGGATCACTTCAAACACATCAACGACACGTATGGCCATTCCGCCGGAGACGATGTCATTCGGGCCATCGGTGAACTGGTCAGAAAACAAGCCCCTAAGCATAGCATCTGTGGGCGCGTCGGCGGCGAAGAATTTGGAATTGTCCTGCCCAATGCCTCACTTGCCGAGGCGCGCCTGCTTGCAGAAAACCTTCGCGCGGCGATTATGATGCTTAAAGTCGAGGGGCTAACTATGGCGCCGCAAATATCTGCAAGCTTCGGTATTGCGCTTCACAATTCACAAAATCCGTTTGAAATGGCCTATAAAGACGCTGATGATGCGCTCTACGAAGCCAAGCAAGCTGGACGCAACCGAGTTAGCCTTGCAATGAAAGATGCTGCCTAAGAGCGCAATCTTTAAAGACTTCAGCCATAAAGCTGCGCTAAAATACTCTCATGCAGATTCGTCCTGTTCTTCTTGCTGTCGGCATAATGACCCTATTGCTTGGCTTCGCGATGATTCCCTCAGCGCTGATCGATTTTGTCGATAAGCAGGAAAATTGGGGTGTTTTCACAATTTCCGCGTTCGGCACGATATTCATCGGGGGCGCCGTGGCCCTTCTTGCAGGCCAAGAAGAGACCCGCAGCGGCCCACGCGAAGCGTTCCTCTTGACGGTGTTGGTCTGGGTGGTTTTGCCCGCTGTTGCAGCCATCCCGTTTATCTTTGCTGGCCATTCGCTCACAAATGCAGCGTTTGAAAGCGTTTCTGGCCTGACCACAACAGGGGCTACAGTTTTCACCGGGCTTGATGATATGCCGCGCGGTATCCTTCTGTGGCGCGCAATTTTGCAGTGGATTGGCGGCATCGGCATTATCGTTACCGCGATCGCTATTTTGCCTATGCTTCGCGTTGGCGGTATGCAGCTTTTCCAATTGGAAAGCTCCGATGTATCGGGGAAGTTTCTCCCCCGTGTTACCGAAATTGCGGCGCAAACCGGCATTGTCTATCTTGTGCTGAGCGTCGCGTGCGCCCTCCTCTACAGTGGCACCGGCATGAACACATTCGACAGCGTCGCCCATGCAATGACCACCATGTCCGCGGGCGGGTATTCAACCCATGATGCCTCACTCAGCTATTTTGGCGCTGGTGTCAGCAATGTTGCAATTGTGTTCATGATCCTTGCAGGACTGCCCTTCGCTTCTTTCGTCATGCTTGCCAGAGGCAACCCTGCACCCTTGCTGCAAAATTCTCAGCCGCGTTTATATCTCGCTCTCATCGTCAGCGCTGTGATCATTCTGCTTGCTTATAGCTCGTTTGGCGCAGGCTCCGCCCTGTTTGAAAGCACATCGGAGGCAATCCGGGTCACCACATTTAACGTCGTCGCCGTGATGACGGGCACAGGTTATGCGAACGCAAATTTTGGCGCATGGGGACCAGGCGCAACCGCAATATTCCTTGTCCTGATGTTTCTGGGCGGGTGCGCTGGCTCGGCCGCTTGCGGGATTAAAACGTTCCGGCTCGAAATCGCTGGCCGCGCGATCATTTCACATGTGCAGCGCATGGCAAGCCCGAACCGGCTTGCACCTGTGCGTTATAATGGCCGCGTTGTTGACGAAGATACAATCC
>CAZXTI010000155.1:0-4804 GCA_964643565.1 uncultured Hyphomonas sp.
TGGATCACGAGTTACAATCATGACTTCTCCAATTATTCACCGGGCCATATCCTGATGCTGTCCGTTATCAGTGATATGGAAAACACCGGTCATTCAATTTGCGATATCGGGGCTGATAACCACGCCTACAAAACCTATTATGAGAGCTATCAAGAGCCAACCGAGTATACGGTGATCCGAACCGGAGTGGGCGCGCGCCCGCTTGCATCGGCTTGGCGGTTTTGTGAAGAAAAGACGCCTGCGCGCTTGAACAATGTTATGGTGCGTGTGCGCCGCCGCAGTGATCAGATATTTTCAGTCGAGCTTGATCTGGCTGGCCGGGCGCGCGGAATGCTTCACGCGCTCTCGCCTAAAAAGTAGAATAATGCCGTCACCCAGGTTTTGCGAAAGCAGTTTTGGTGCATGGACATAAATGCTTGGGACGGCTACTTGCTGATAGGTGGAAATGTGAGTCGCTTTTAGAATGCGCAATGATGAAACTTCCAATTCTGGCGACCGTCGCGGCAAGATAATTGTTTCGCGGCATGGCCGTCCTGCGCTTGATCGGTCGAAAGGTCCGCGTCTTGGGTGGCGCGAATATATTGACTGGTGGGCAGCCTATGAAGCGGGCGGCCTGAAAGCCGGACAAGAAGCGCCTGAAAAGCTAAAACGATTGGTCGGTGATGCGGATGTCTTTCTGACATCGGCACGTTTGCGCGCGCATGAAACCATGGCGAAAGCGGCCCCCGGCGCGCAGGCGCGTCAAATGGACGTTTTCAATGAGGCACCTTTGCCGCCACCTAGGGTGGACTGGCTTAAAATGTTGCCGAAAAGGTGGAATGTGTTGGCGCGCTTTGCTTGGCAATTTGGGCATGCACTTGATGGTGAAAGTGTCTCAGAGGCCCGCATGCGCGCAAAAAAGGCGGCTTTGGTGCTGCACGAAGAAGCGATGAATGGGAAAGTCTATTTGGCTGCGCATGGCTGGTTTAACCGTATGATTCGCAAGGAATTGAAAAAACTTGGGTGGCGCTGCACCCGTAATGGCGGGGACAGATATTGGGCTTATCGCACCTATGAGTATGGCGGCGATTAACCTTAGCCATTGTCGGACGGCTAAAGGGTCTTTATGAAGAAACAAGCTGAGGAGACTGAACATGGCTGGCGCGGCAAAAAATGATGTTTCAAAACTGAGCTTCGAAGAAGCGCTGAAGGAGCTTGAAGGCATCGTCGACAAGCTTGAGCGCGGAGATGTTCTGCTTGAACAATCAATCGAGATTTATGAGCGCGGCGCGGCATTGAAATCTCACTGTGAGGCGAAGCTAAAATCGGCTGAGCTTAAAGTTGAACAAATTGTGCAGGGGGCTGGCGGCAAGGTTTCAACCGAAACAGCAGCTTTTGATTGAGCTATTGCGACCAGGATTTGCACCATGAGTGATCCAGCAGAGCCCGATCGTTCATTTGAGACACATTTAAGCGAGATTGCGGATCGCGTAACGGTCGCACTTGATCAGTTCATTCCACGCGCAGATGGCCCGGAAGCAAAACTCATTCGCGCAATGCGTCATGCCGGGCTAGGCGATGGCAAGCGTATGCGGCCGTTTTTCGTTTTGGAGGCGGGGCGCTTGTTTGGCGCGAATGAACGCTATTTGCTGCGTGCGGCTGCGGCGCTGGAATGTGTTCACACTTATTCGCTTATCCATGATGACTTGCCGTGCATGGATGATGATGATTTCAGGCGTGGGATGCCAACGGTTCACAAGGCGTTTGACGAGGCGACGGCTGTGTTGGCCGGCGATGCTTTGCTGACATTGGCGTTTGAAATTCTTGCCAATGCGGACAGCGCACCAGATGCTGAGACGTGTCTGCGTTTGATTTCGCGGCTTGCAAATGCGGCTGGGGCAAAGGGCATGGTTGGCGGGCAAATGATTGATATGCTCGGCGCTGAACATGTGCGCGACCTCAACACGATTACCCGTATGCAGCGCATGAAGACGGGGGCGCTGATCTCATTTGCTGTCGAGGCGGGCGCGATTATTGGCGGCGCTACAGATGCTCAGAAACAAGCGCTTGCTGGTTTTGCGCAGGATTTGGGGCTTGCTTACCAAATTGCGGATGATTTGCTTGATGCGACGGGTGATTTGGACACGGTTGGTAAGGCCACAGGTAAGGATGAGGCGGCTGGAAAGGCGACTTTTGTGACTGAGCTTGGCATTGAGGGGGCGCAGCAAAGGGTGCGGCTTCTCGCCGCTCAAGCCAAGGAGCACCTCGCAATTTTTCACAATGATGCCAATATTTTGATGCAATCGGTTGATTTTGTGCTGGACCGTGGGCGGTAGGCCTGCGCATACATCGCTATGAACTGGAGAGTTTGAACTATGGCTGTTGATACGCCGCATTTGGATGGGATAGCGTCCCCGGATGATCTTTCGGGGCTGACGCCCGAGAAATTGACCCATATTGCCAATGATGTGCGCGCTGAAGTGATCGATACGGTATCTGTTACCGGCGGGCATCTCGGCTCAGCGCTTGGCGTGGTGGAACTGACAACAGCCCTGCATGCCGTTTTCGATACGCCTGATGACAAGCTGATTTTCGACGTTGGACACCAATGCTATCCGCACAAGATTTTGACGGGGCGACGCGACCGTATCCGTACGCTGCGCCAAGGCGGCGGGCTATCTGGTTTTACCAAGCGGGCTGAAAGCGAATATGATCCGTTCGGCGCAGCGCATGCGGCGACCTCGATTTCTGCCGGGCTAGGCTTTGCCAAAGCGCGCGACATGAAGGGCAATGACAATCATGTTGTCTGTGTGATCGGCGATGGCTCGATGTCTGCGGGCATGGCGTATGAGGCTATGAACAATGCTGGCTCAGATTCTTCGCGCATGATTGTCATCCTGAATGATAATGACATGTCGATCGCTCCGCCGGTGGGCGCGATGAGCCATTATCTTTCAAAACTTGTGTCTTCGCGCTCTTATCGCGGCTTGCGCAAATTTGCCAAGAAGGTCGTTGAGCCGATTGGTCTGAAAATTCCAGCCAAGAAAGCGGAAGAATATTTGCGCGGGTTCGCTATGGGCGGGACCATGTTTGAGGAGCTTGGCTTTTATTATGTCGGCCCGATTGATGGGCATGATATGAATGTGCTTCTGCCTGTGCTGGAAAACTGCAAGGCGATGGCCAATGGGCCGATCCTGATCCATGTGGTGACGCAAAAGGGCAAGGGCTACGAACCTGCTGAGACGGCGGCGGACAAATATCACGGCGTCGCGAAATTTGATGTTGTGACAGGCAAGCAGAATAAGCCGAAGCCGAATGCGCCTGCCTATCAGAATGTGTTTGGTGCAAGCCTCGTCAAAGAGGCTGAGAAAGATGATCTGATCTGCGCGATCACGGCGGCGATGCCATCAGGTACGGGCGTGAACCTTTTTGCCGATGCTTTTCCTAAGCGCACATTCGATGTCGGGATTGCTGAGCAGCATGCTGTGACATTTGCAGCAGGCCTCGCGGCAGATGGGATGAAACCGTTTTGCGCGATTTACTCGACATTCTTGCAGCGCGGTTATGATCAGGTTGTCCATGATGTGGCGATCCAGAAGCTGCCGGTTCGCTTCCCGATTGATCGGGCCGGGCTTGTGGGCGCGGATGGTGCGACGCATGCGGGTAGTTTTGATATTGGTTATCTTGGCGCACTGCCGGGCATGGTGTGTATGGCGGCGGCTGATGAGGCTGAGCTGGTGCATATGGTGGCGACAGCGGTGGCGATTGATGATCGGCCAAGCGCGTTTCGTTATCCGCGCGGCGAAGGGGTCGGCGTAGAACTGCCTGAGATCGGGCAAGTTCTGGAAGTCGGTAAAGGGCGTGTACTGAAGGAAGGATCAACGATTGCGATCCTGTCTTACGGAACACGGCTGGCAGAAGCGATGAAAGCAGCCGACATGCTAGCGGCTCAAGGGCTGTCTACGACGGTGGCTGATGCACGGTTTGCTAAACCACTTGATGAAGAGTTGACCTCACGCTTGGCGCGCGAGCATGAAGTTTTGATTACGATTGAAGAAGGCGCAGTTGGCGGCTTTGGCGCTTTTGTTCTGCATCATTTGGCGAAAAGCGGCGGGCTCGATACGGGGCTGAAAATTCGCACAATGACATTGCCGGACATCTTTCAGGATCAAGACTCGCCTGCGAAAATGTATGAGGCAGCGGGGCTGACAGCGCGCCATATCGCAGCGACAGCGATCGAAGCGCTTGGGCGCGGGGATGTGTCTGAAATCGAAGGCATTTCACCGCTTAGCGCGAGCTAGTCTCTCTCTATCCGTCGCCGTTATGAATTATCCGTCACGGTAAAGTCACAATCTTGCCGCTTGAGTGCCCGGCTTGCTGCGGTAATGTGGGCTAAGTTTATTTCTTAGCGATTCGGAGACTATCATGAGCCGTAACTTATTTGCCGCCACCGCCGCTGCCTTTGTTCTTGCTGCGTGTGCAACCACGACGCCTGTCGAGGCACCTGTTGAACCAGTTGTGGAGGCCGCTGAGACGGCTGTGACTGACATTGTTGTGCCGCCTGAATTGAGCCGCGTGGATTTGGCGATGGGGACGGTGGATCAATTGGTTGCTGCGGGCAATACGCAGACGGCGCTGGATCGGCTCACCCAATTGCTTGGCGATGCCACGCTTACAGATCAGGAGCGCGGCGAAGTGTTGACGCGGCGCGGTCAGTTGCGCAGCGCGGACAAAGGTTTTGATCTTTGGGGCGGAATTGAAGATTTGGAGAATGTGGCCGAGCAATTTGCAGGGACAGAGCTTGCGAGTACAGCGCAGCCGCTTC
>CAZXTI010000156.1:0-4792 GCA_964643565.1 uncultured Hyphomonas sp.
GTCTGAGATAATACCATCGCTTACGAGAGAGCGGCGCTGATTGGAGTAGGCGCGGCGCAGCGCAATGTAAGGCTCCGGCTGTGCGCGCAAATTCTCAAATGCTGGTTCCAGTCCGGCGCGGGTATCGATCGCGGCGGCTACGCCTAGACCGCCATTTAAATAGAGGTTCAAATTGTCCGCGCCAAAACTTACCCAGGTTAAGGGGTCGAAGGCTGTGTCAACGACTGTGCCCACTGTATCTCTGAGGTTTGACGGTCCGAGTAGAGGCGCCATGACAAAGGGGCCCATCGGTACGCCCCAAACGCCGAGCGTCTGGCCGAAGTCTTCAGTATGGCCATCTAGCCCTGATCGTCCTGCAACGTCGAAGAGGCCGCCAAGTCCGACAGTTGAGTTGATCAAAAAGCGGCTAAAGGTTTCTGCTGCACGGCGCGGTTTGGCTTGCAACACGTCATTTACGAAGGTCACAGGGGCGTTTGTATTTGCGAGGAAATTGCCTAATCCGTTGCGTGCATCTTTGGGCACATAATTATTGTAAGCGCGCGCAGCTGGGCCAACGACCGCCTTGTCGACATTCTCATTAAACCCGTAAACCGACCGATTTACACCCTCAAAAGGATCGTAAATTGTGCCAGTATCATTGCTGGTGGGTGTAGCGCAGGCCGCAAGAATTAAGGCGCTTAACCCTGAAATTACTATTGTCTTCATAAAAATATTCCGTTTCTTGGGCCTCTTATATCGCGATCTATACATGAATTCCAATAACTCCGAGATGAACACTCCGTTAGATCACTAAAAAATGCACTTGCTGTGTCATATAAATATATGTTTATATGTTTTATGGATTTAAGTGTTGCCAGATTTACAGACCTCCTAAAGTCTGTGGGAGAACCCAATAGGATGCGCATTTTGGCGTTATTACGCCATGGTGAGCTGGCTGTTGGGGAATTGGCGCAAATTTTAGACCAAAGTCAGCCGCGACTGTCTCATCACCTCAAAGCTCTTACATCCGTGGGGCTTGTTGAGCGTATGCCAGAAGGGGCATGGGTGTTTTATGCTGTGCCTGCCTCCGGCGCGATGCGCGATTTTATCGACACAATCATTGCCCAACTTGACCCGGAAAGCGAAGAACTGGTTCGAGATTCGCGTCGATCATCCTTGGTTAAGCAGGCCCGCAGAGAAGCGGCGAGCGAATATTTTGAAGACATCGCCGAAGATTGGGACAAGGTTCGCCAATTACACATTGGCCGCGAAGACGTTGAAGCCTGCTTGTTGAAGCTTGCCGGTCATGGCCCGTTTGATCGGGTCGTTGATATTGGCACGGGTACGGGACGCATGTTGCGCCTTTTTGCTGAGCGAGCCCAGCGCTTGGATGGATTGGACCTCAGCCATCGCATGTTGACAGTTGCGCGTGCCAATCTCGATCAGGATACCGTTTCGCATGCTTATGTGCGTCAGGGGGAAGCCTCTGATTTGCCTTATGAAGACGGCGTCGCTGACATTGTAACGATCCATCATGTGTTGCACTTTTTGGATGAGCCGGAGCGCGTGATCCAGGAAGCGGCCCGCGTACTGTCGGACACGGGGAAGCTGTTGATCGTCGACTTTGCTCCGCACACGTTGGAATTTTTAAGAACCGAGCACGGCCATAGGCATCTTGGCGTGCGTAATAGTCTTTTGAGCGACTGGAGCAATAAGGCGGGGCTGAAATTGGCTGAGCCAATTACGTTTTCGCCGCCCAAGTCGGCCGAGCAAGGATTGACGGTGCAGGTCTGGGTTGCCGGAACACCTGTGAAGGCTGCCGCCGCGCGTACAATGCAGAATGAGAGTGTATTATGAATATTTCCTTTGAGTTTTTTCCGCCGAAGAACGAGACGATGGAGACGCGGCTTTGGGAGTCCATTGAACGACTGGAGCCATTAGCGCCGCACTTTGTCTCGGTCACCTATGGCGCGGGCGGCTCGACGCGTGAGCGCACGCATCGCACGGTAAAGCGCATTGTGGATCAGACCTCTCTAAAGCCAGCCGCACATCTGACTTGTGTTAGCGCGAGCCGGGAAGAGGTGATCGATGTTGCTGTTCAATACGCCCATGCCGGGGTTCGCCACATCGTTGCCTTGCGCGGGGATCCGCCGGCGGGAATGGGGGCCAAGTTTGAGCCGCATCCGGACGGGTTTCAAAGTTCGATTGAATTGATCGAGGCGCTGCGCCGTGAACATCCGCGTGCGCCGGGACGGATTTTTGAAGTGTCGGTTGCCTGCTATCCGGAGCGCCATCCAGAAAGCCTTGGCTTTGAAGCGGATATTCAGCTTTTAAAAGCCAAACAGGATGCCGGGGCTGACCGCGCCATCACGCAATTTTTCTTTGAGCCGGATGTTTATTGCCGGTTTCTGGACAAAGCGCGCGCGGGCGGTGTGACCATGCCGATTGTGGCGGGCATTATGTTACAGCCGAATTTCAAAGGGCTGAAGAAAATGGCCAAGCTGGTTCAGGCCACGCTGCCAGATTGGTTGCATGAGCGGTATGAGGGATTGGATGATGACCCGGAAACACGCGATCTTGTCACCGCGACCGTGGCCGCCGATCTGTGCCGTGAGCTTGCTGACCGTGGCATTAGTGATTTTCATTTCTACACCATGAACAAAGCGCCCTTATCCTTGTCGACTTGCCGTCTGCTGGGATTGAAACCAGCTCCGAATAAAGTCGCCGTATAAGCACAGAACAAAGGAGGCATTCCATGTCTCGAGAAACACATTTCGCGGCGCTTGAGGCGGTGGCTTTGGAGCGGATTCTCATCCTCGATGGCGGGATGGGGACGCAAATTCAGGACTTTAAGCTTGAGGCGGCAGACTTTGAGGGTGCGCGCTTTACCGATTGGGAGATACCGCTCAAGGGGAATAATGACCTGCTGAACATTACCCGGCCTGATGTGATCGCAGCTATTCATCGCCAATATATTGATGCGGGTGCAGACCTGATCGAAACCAACACATTCAGCGCGACGACGATTGCGATGGCCGATTATAAGATGGAACATCTGGCCGCCGAGATGGCGCGCGAGGGGGCGAAGGTGGCGCGCGAAACAGCGGATGCGGCGAGCGCTGAACTTGGCCGGCCGATCGGTGTGCTCGGCGCGATTGGGCCGACCAATAAAACACTGTCCTTGTCACCTAATGTGAATGATCCAGGTTACCGCGAAGTGACATTTGATGATGTGCGGATTGCCTATTATGAGCAAGCTGAAGCGATGGCGCCGTTTGTTGATTTTTTCCTGATAGAGACAGTGTTTGATACGCTGAACGCCAAGGCTGCGATCAAGGCATTGCTTGATTTGCAGGCTGCGAGCGGCGAGGCGATCCCGATCATTATCTCTGGAACGATAACCGATGCGTCCGGTCGGACTTTATCGGGGCAAACGGCAGAAGCGTTTTGGGCGTCGGTGCGCCATGCCAAGCCTTGGGCGGTGGGGATCAATTGCGCGCTCGGCCCGGACCTGATGCGCCAGCATGTCGCCGCGCTCTCCAGATTTGCCGATACGCGCATCATGACCTACCCAAACGCCGGACTGCCGAACGCCTTTGGCGAGTATGATGAGACGCCGGAACAGTTTTCCGGCTCGCTGGAAGAATGGGCGGCAAGCGGACTTGTGAATGTGCTCGGCGGGTGTTGCGGCACGACGCCCGGTCATATTGCTGCGGTCGCTGAAGCGGTAAAGGGAAAGCCTGCGCGCGCCATTCCTGCGCCAAGCGGGAAGATGCTGCTTTCCGGCCTTGAGCCGTTTGAACTGGCTGGGTGAGGGCGCGAGATGACCTATATAAATAGCGCGGTGCTGGCGGTGAAAGACAGTGATAAGGACACGTATCGCGAGATGGCGGCTGGCATGGCGGCGCTGTTCAAGAAGCATGGTGCGCTGCATGTGTTCGAAAATTGGGGCAGCGACGAGACAGGCAGCACGGCAAACGGATTTGCCAAGGCGGTCAGCCTGCAAGCGGGCGAGACGGTGGTGTGTTCATTTATCGTCTGGCCGAGCAAAGCGGCGCGTGAAACAGGCATGAAGGCGCTGATGTCTGACCCGGCGATTATGGAAATGAGCAATGACCGTCCCTTCGATGCGGCGCGCATGCTGCATGGCAGTTTTGAAACGATTGTGGAGGCTTAGATGACTTATGTAGATGGATTTGTCGTCGCTGTGCCGACTGCGAACAAGCAGGCTTATCTGGATTTTGCCCGCAAAAGTGTTCCGGTGTTCAAAAAATACGGTGCGCTGCGCGTTGTTGAAACATGGGGCAATGCGGTGCCCGATGGCGAGCTGACGTCATTCCCGAAGGCGGTACAGGCAAAGCCGGATGAAACCGTGGTGTTCTCATGGGTCGAATGGCCCTCAAAAGCGGCGCGCGATGAAGGCATGGCGCAAGCCGAAAAAGACCCGTTTTTTGCGAATGCGGACTACATCTCCTTCGATGGCAAGCGGATGATCTTTGGCAGCTTTGATGTGATTTTGGATGAGTAGAAAACAAATGACCCAAGCCTCCACTGTTTTTATCAATGTCGGTGAGCGGACCAATGTTACGGGTTCCGCCAAGTTTCGTAAGCTGATTACGGCGGGCGATTATGCGAGCGCTGTCGAGGTTGCGCGTCAGCAGGTTGAGAACGGTGCGCAGATCATCGATGTGAATATGGATGAGGGGATGCTGGACGGCGCTGAGGCGATGACCACTTTCCTCAACCTCATTGCCGCTGAACCCGACATTGCACGCGTGCCGGTGATGATCGACAGCTCCAAATGGGAGGTGAT
>CAZXTI010000157.1:0-4785 GCA_964643565.1 uncultured Hyphomonas sp.
GAAAAAGACCCGCGTGTGAGCGAGTTGCTGGATAAGGCGCTGGCGTTGGAGGGCATGTATCGCAATGCCGGAACGCATGCGGCAGGGGTGGTGATCGGGGATCGCCCGCTGACCGAGCTTGTGCCTTTGTTCTTTGATCCGCGTTCTGATTTGCCAGCAAGCCAGTTCAATATGAAATGGGCCGAAGAGGCGGGGCTTGTTAAGTTCGACTTTTTGGGTCTGAAGACGCTGACCGTTATTGAGCGCGCGCTTGGCTTTATTCGCCGTAACGGAAAAGATATCGGCGATAAATGGACAAGCATGGACGATGCGGCGACCTATGAGCTGATGGCGACGGGCGAAACGCTTGGGCTATTTCAGCTCGAAGGGCAAGGCATGCGCGATACGCTGAAGCGCGTTAAGCCGGGCGGCATTGAAGACATTATCGCGATCATCTCACTCTATCGGCCGGGTCCGATGGATAATATCCCCGTGTTCTGTGATGGTAAGGAAGACCCGTCCAAGATCCGTTATCAGCATCCGGATTTGAAACCTATTCTTGAGGCGACCTATGGGGTGCCGGTGTATCAGGAACAGGTGATGCGGATGGCGCAGGAGCTGGCCGGCTATTCGCTTGGCGAGGCTGATTTGTTGCGCCGGGCGATGGGTAAGAAGAAGAAAGAGGAAATGGATAAGCAGCGCGCGCGATTTGTGGAGGGCTGCGCGGCGCGAGAAAATTCGATCAAAGCGCCATTAGCGAATGAGATCTTCGATACGATGGCAAAGTTTGCCGGTTACGGGTTTAACAAGTCGCACGCGGCGGCTTATGCGCTGATTGGCTACCAAACGGGATATTTGAAGCGACACTTCCCCGTTGAGTTTATTGCAGCCTCTATGAGCCTCGAATTGCATAATACGGATAAGCTGGCGGCGTTTTACCAAGAAACGAAGCGGCTTAAAATTCCGCTCTATATGCCTGACATTAATTCGTCGACTGCCGATTTTGATGTGCGTGATGAGGGTGTTGTGTATGCGCTGGGCGCGCTTAAAGGTGTCGGCCTTGAGGCGATGAAGCATCTGGTTGTCGAACGTGAAGCGAATGGTGTTTTCAAAGATTTGCATGACTTAGCTGAGCGGGTTGATCCTAAGCAGCTAAACAAAAAGGCATTTGAGCAGCTTGCCAAGGCCGGGGCATTTGCAACGCTTGAACCCAAGCGCGCGCAAGCACTGGCGGCGGCGCCTATGTTAGCTGCGATGGCGGCGAGCGCTGCTGAGGACCGCGCTGGCGGACAAGGCGGCTTGTTTGGTGATAGCGAGCCTGCTGTTCGCGCCGCATTGCCGCAACGCCCTGAATGGAACCAGCAAGACCTGCTTGATGAAGAGTTCAAGGCGGTTGGTTTCTATCTATCCGGGCACCCGCTGGATGATGTTCTGGAGACTGTGGATCGCTCGCGGCTCACGCTTGCCAATGAGATCGAGGGTAAAGCGGCCGATCGCATGGTGTTGGAGATGGTGGGTGTTGTGCGCCGCCGGGTTGAAAAACCGGCCCGTTCGGGCGGAAAATTTGCATTTTTGACCCTTTCTGACCCGTCAGGTGAAACTGAAATCATGGTGATGCCAGAATTGCTTTCCGATGTGCGCGAGCGTCTTGAGCCGGGCGCATCGGTTTCGGTTCGGGTTGAGGTGCGAAAACGGGAGAGTGAAATTCGCCTTTCACTTGCGCGCGTTGTGCCGCTTGAAGAGGCACGGCTAAGCCTGAAGGGGCAAAAAACCCTTACCGTGCGGCTTGGCCATGGAGCAGGCGCGAGTGAATTGGCGTCAGTAATAAGCGCAATTAGTAAAGCGCCGGGCACGGAGCGCGGCGATGTGATTTTGCACTTGCCGATCGGAGACGGGAAGATTTGTGCGCTAAAGTTACCGAGCACTTATCCTGTTGGAATTAAAGCGCAGCGGGCATTAAAAAGTGCAAACTGTGTTGATGCGGTTATCGCCGCCTGATCTGCTCTTTTTGCGCGCATAGCCTAGCCAAGACTTAGCTATCCCTAACCACGATTGATCAAATTTCACCGATCAACCTACCAGGATATTTACCCAGCCTTGTTATGAGAACCACCTACACCGAGTATTGTAGGAAGGACTGGCTGTATGAATACCGACAAAGCTCTTAATAGCGGACTTTCGTCAATGGGGGCGGCCTTCACATCGCCTGTCGTGCCAGATGAGCTTGCAGGCATTGTACGCGCACACCAATTAGCGAGTGTTGCAGCGTTGGTTCCAGCCATCATGATGGCGAATTTGATTAGCGGCGCGGTCTTGCTGATGGCCTTCTGGAGTAGCGGTGCAGATCAGCTCCTTGGGCTTTGGGCGACAGCCTTATGTTTTGCTTGCGGCGCAACGATGCTTCGCAATGTTCGTTCCAAGCAAGCTCAGGAGCTTAAGACGCGGTCTAAGCGTAGCATAGATCGCATGGCGCGTGGCTCAGCGATTTTGGGTATAATTTGGGGTGTTGTTCCGATTATCATTGTACCGAATTCGGACTCTATCGGTCATATGGCGCTCGGCACGATTATGGTGGCGATGGCGTTTGCCGGATGTTTCCTCTTGGCGCGTATCCCTTCTGCAGCCTTCGGTTTTGTTCTTCCGATTATGATTGGCTACATGTTTGGCATGCAGATCCAAGGAACCAGCGTCTACGGATTGTTGGCGATCCTTTCTATGGTTTACATTGGTATGCTGGCGGTTTGTATACAGTGGTCATATGCGCGCTATGTTGAGCAACTGCTGGGCGAGGCGGCGATCAAAGAGCAAGAGCAGGTTATTAGTCTGCTCCTGAGAGACTTTGAGGAAACAACATCTGACTGGCTTTGGCAGATCAATGAAGATGGCGGCATAATGAATATGCCTACCGTGGTTGATGGCAACAAACAGCAAAGCGCCTTTCTAAAGCCTGGCGATAAGCTGGTCGAGATATTCAAACCGTGTGCAGGGCTTAAAACACTTAAGAATTGCCTTGATACACATACAGCATTTCAGGATATCGTTATTCCATTGCGCGGCGACCTTGGTGAGCAATGGTGGCAGCTGACGGGCAAGCCGATTTATGAGAATGGCTTCTTTGCTGGTTTTCGCGGTGTTGCTTCGGATGTGACTTCTTCAAAAGAGAGTGAAGACCGGATTGCTTATCTGGCGCATTTTGATGCGCTTACGGGCTTACCAAACCGTGTGTCTATGCTGGAGAGCCTTGAGCAACATTTGCGTGCGCCGCTTGTTCGCGGACGTCAACGCGCCTTACTTTGGCTTGACCTTGATAATTTCAAATGGGTCAATGACACGATGGGGCACCCGGCAGGTGATAAGTTGTTGCAATTGGTTGCAGAGCGTATCGTCGCCAAATGTGATGAGTATGATACGATTGCCCGTCTGGGCGGTGATGAGTTCGCAATCAGCATTGATCGTGAAGGCGGCCGGCTCGAGATTGAACATTTTGTTGACCAGCTTTCTGCTGAACTTGCGCGGCCTTACCAGTTGCTTGGGTCTTCTGCACGGTGTAGCGCGTCTATAGGTGTCCGCTTGTTTGACTCCTTCACGCCAGACTCTGAGACTTTGCTCAAGCATGCCGACTTGGCGCTGTATCAAGCCAAGAGTAATGGTCGTTCAGGCTGGTGCATGTTTACGCCAGACCTTGAGCTGAAAGCACGCCAGCGCCGCGAGATTGAACGCGACCTTCAGCGCGCTTTGGAAAATGATGAACTGATGATCTACTTCCAGCCGCAAGTTGATGCGACGACTTATGAAGTTGTTGGCTGTGAAGCGCTTCTGCGCTGGATGCATCCGAAGAAGGGACTTGTTTATCCTGGAAGCTTTATTGAGGCTGCCGAAGATAGTGGCTTGATTACGCGTCTTGGTGACTGGGTGATCCGTGCGACGCTTGAACAGGCACGACGTCTTCCAGATCATGTGCGCGTTGCCGTGAATATTTCACCATTGCAAGTGCACAGTGCAAACCTCTTCCCAACGATCGTTAATGCGCTTGCGGTCAATGAACTCGACCCGTCACGTCTGGACCTGGAAATCACAGAGTCAGTCTTGATGACGGATACAGACTTTACGCTTGAACGGCTGCATCAGCTCAAAGAGCTAGGTGTTCGGATCTCGCTTGATGATTTCGGGACTGGGTTCTCGTCTTTGAGTTATTTGCGCAATTTCCCGTTCGATAAGGTGAAGATTGATAAGAGCTTCATTAGCGACATGGAAACCAGTGAAGATAGCCGTGCCATTACGGTTGCGACGCTGGGCCTCGCTAAAGCACTTGGGCTTAGCTGTACGGCTGAAGGCGTTGAAACGGAATACCAAAGCCGGTTCCTGCGCGAGGCTGGATGTGATGAGCTACAGGGCTTCTTCATTAGTCGGGCGCAGCCGATCCAGAAGCTTGCTCACCTCGTTGAGGTTAAATCTGCCGAGGATGCAAAGATCAATGGATCGTCCGCTACGGCGCATCGCTTGAGGCTGGTCAACCTGGATGAAGATCCGAAAGGGGCTGATGATCGCAAAGAAGGGACGAGCGATAGCTAGGCTTCAGGAGCCGTAAGCTTATTTCTTACGGCGCCCGAAAATATTGCCAAGTGCTTCTTCCGCAGCGTCCTTTGCTGCATCTTTCGCCGCGTCTTCAAGCGATTTCGGCTCTTCCTTTTTTGCGTCTTCCTTTTTAGGATCGCGCGTGGGATTGACGACAGTTGACGTTGTGTTGACAGGTGGCGGGATATTCGCCCCGCCCGCACGGTTTTCCAGAACGTTGCCAAGTACGCC
>CAZXTI010000158.1:0-4758 GCA_964643565.1 uncultured Hyphomonas sp.
CGTATATAGCGTTTCAGCATCTTCAATTTTTTACCATCTTCTAAACAGATGATGTGATCAGGTGTGATCGACTTGGATATAGGTACAGCAGGATCCCGGGCCTGTGTATTCGCGCTGCCTTTAGAGTTTAAAGAGAGTAAAGAAGAGTGAACTGTGTTTATTATATTTGGCAAATCTTTCTCGTCTACAGTATTGCTGCCCACAAAAGATGATACAATCATAGTCGTCATGCTGATTATGTCAGAAGATTTCGTCATAAATTTTGCTTTATTTTGGCCCATCCTGTAATAGAATAGAGCCTGTTGTGTCCCGCTTTAGCTATGCATAGAATCGTAAGCCGAAATCAAGTATTAATCTACCATTCATGTGAAATGTTCTCGATCTTTTTTATATCGAGCTAAATTTTGACCTTGATGAGTTAAATTTTGACCTTGATGAGTCATGGCCCTAAGCATAAGTCTCCAAGCCAAGATACACACGAGAGGATTCGGACATGGCAGACACGGTTTTAACGCCCTCAAGTGATAAAGATGTTTTTTTTGGAACAGCGCTTAGTGCCAGAGATGATGCAGTCTTTGCGGCAATCGCGAAAGAACAGACGCGCCAGCAACATCAGATCGAATTGATCGCCTCAGAGAACATTGTCTCGCGCGCCGTTTTAGAGGCGCAAGGCACGGTCCTGACCAATAAATACGCCGAAGGTTATCCGGGGCGGCGTTATTATGGCGGCTGTGAATATGTCGATATTGTTGAAGACCTCGCCCGTGAACGCGCCCAGGCGCTGTTCAATTGCGGCTTTGCGAATGTTCAACCCAATTCCGGTAGCCAAGCCAATCAGGGCGTATTTCAGGCCTTGCTGAAGCCGGGCGATACTATTCTTGGCATGAGCCTCGATGCAGGCGGTCACCTGACCCATGGCGCACGGCCTAACCAGTCTGGCAAATGGTTCAATGCTGTTCAATATGGCGTGCGCAAGGATGATGACCTGATCGACTTTGCTGAAGTTGAAGCCTTAGCCAAAGAACACAAGCCGCAACTTATTATTGCGGGCGGTTCGGCCTATCCGCGCCAGATCGATTTTGCGAAATTCCGCGCCATTGCGGATGAGGTAGGCGCACTGTTCCTTGTTGATATGGCGCACTTTGCCGGCCTCGTTGCAGGCGGCCACCATCCCAACCCGCTTGACCATGCACATGTCGCAACAACCACTACGCACAAAACTTTGCGCGGGCCACGCGGCGGCATGATCCTCACCAATGATGAGAAGATCGCCAAAAAGGTCAACTCGGCCATTTTCCCAGGGATCCAAGGCGGCCCATTAATGCATGTGATCGCGGCAAAGGCTGTTGCTTTTGGCGAGGCGCTCACAGATGATTTCAAAGCATATACGGCGAATGTCATCCGTAACGCACAGGCCATGGCCGCCGCTGCCAAGTCAAGCGGCCTCGATGTCGTCTCAGGCGGCACAGATACGCACCTTGCACTGATCGATCTGCGCCCGAAAGGCGTTAAAGGCAACGCAACCGAGCAAGCGCTGGAACGTGCTTACATCACCTGCAACAAGAACGGCGTGCCGTTTGATCCTGAAAAGCCGACCATTACTAGCGGTATTCGCGTTGGCTCTCCTGCTGGAACGACGCGCGGGTTTGGCGAAGCTGAGTTCTCGCAAATCGGGAATTGGATTGGCGAGATTGTCGATGGCTTGGCCACTGGCGGCGACACGCATGCGCTGGAACAAAAAGTACGCGGCGAGGTCATGGCGCTAACCGCGCGGTTCCCGATCTATAATGGCTTGGGGGGCTAGGCCAAATGCGGTGTCCCTTCTGCAGTGCTGAAGATACAGCTGTTAAGGACAGCCGACCTGCCGAAGACCATAATGCTGTGCGCCGACGCCGGGCGTGTAATAATTGCGGCGGCCGGTTCACCACATTTGAACGTGTGCAACTTCGCGAAATCACAGTCGTCAAACGCAATGGCAAGCGCAGCCTGTTTGATCGGGAAAAGATTTTGAAAACCGTGAAGCTCGCTTTGCGCAAACGCCCCGTCGATGATGATCAACTTGAGCAAATGGTGTCCGGGATTGTCAGGCGCGTTGAGAGCGCTGGACACAGTGAGCTGACATCCAAACAAATCGGCGACATGGTTATGGAATCCCTTAAAGCCATCGATCCGGTGGGGTATGTACGTTATGCCAGCGTCTATCGCGACTTTACTGATCCGGGTGATTTTGCCCGCTTCATCGAAGACAACGCTTTGAAAGACGAAGGCTGACCGGGGTGAGCGATAAGGTCACGGTCACATGGAAAACCGCCACTTCCCTTGATGGCCGTATCGCGCTGGCTGATGGAACAAGCCAATGGATAACCGGTTCAGATGCCCGCGCCCGTGTGCACGAAATGCGCGCCGCACATGATGCGGTTATGGTCGGCATTGGTACGGTGTTGGCCGATGACCCGCTCCTGACAGCCCGAACGGTTCCGGTGCCAGAGCGCCAGCCCATTCGCATTGTCGCCGATAGCCGCGCGCGAACGCCGGTCGCTGGTCGTCTCATGAGTTCGCTCAATCTTGGCCGCGTCATCATTGCGACCGATACGGCAAATGAAGGCCCATTGGTGGAGGCAGGCGCAGAGCTGTGGCCCTGCAAAAGCGCACAAGCGGGCGGAATTGATTTAGACTATTTCCTCAAGCGCTGCGCGGTCGAAGGCATCTCATCGATCTTTCTTGAAGGCGGCGGCCAGCTTGCCGCGTCGTTCCTAAAAGCTGGCCTTGTCGATACGATCCAGTGGTTTCGCGCGCCTGTCCTGATTGGCGGCGACGGCTTGCCATCGCTAGGAGCACTTGGCCTGACCGCCATGCCTGCCGCGTCACATTGGTCCATTACCGCGACGGAACGGATTGGGCCGGACATACTGGAGACTTATACTCAGATGCGCTAAGGACACGCTTTGTGTTGCATCAAAGATAAAAGGCTCCTCCCATGTTCACTGGTCTCGTCACAGCTATTGGCACGATCCGCAAAGCCGAACACCGAGACGGCCTGACCCGTTTCGAGGTTGAAGGTGATTACCCTGTCTCCAACATCGAGATGGGCGCATCGATTATGCATTCAGGCGTGTGCCTAACCGTTGTGGACTTTGGCGCGGTGAGCGAGACCCGCTCATGGTGGGCTGTCGAAGCGATACCTGAAACACTGGACAAATCTATACTAGGCGCATGGCAAGCCGGAACGCGCACCAATCTGGAGCAAAGCCTGAAGCTCGGCGATGAAATGGGCGGGCATATTGTGTCGGGCCATGTTGATGGTGTCGGCGAGATTGTTTCCGTAGACGCTGAGGGTGAGAGCTTCCGCATCACGGTTCGCCCGCCTGCTGATATGATGCGCTACTTTGCCACCAAAGGATCGACCACGATCGATGGGGTTTCGCTGACTGTGGCCGACGCGATGGCCAATGGTGACTTCGCCGTCACCATCATCCCGCACACTTGGCAGGTCACAACTTTGAACGATTTGCAGGCAGGCGACAAAGTAAACCTTGAGATTGATATGCTGGCGCGCTACGTGGCACGCATGATCGGCGTCGATGCGCCTCAAAACACCGGCAAGGATGTTTGACAATGGCTGAAGACTTCTCAGGCGCGATCTCCTCAATAGAGGAAATCATTGAGGACGCCCGTAACGGCAAAATGTATATTCTCGTGGATGCGGAAGACCGCGAAAATGAGGGCGACATCATCATTCCGGCGCAATTTGCAACGCCTGAAGCGGTCAACTTCATGGTGCGTTATGCGCGCGGTCTTGTCTGCCTTGCCATGACCGGCGAGCGCGCTTCAGCCCTGAACCTCGACATGATGACCCGCGACAACCGCGAAAGCATGGGCACAGCTTTTACCGTGTCCATCGAAGCAGCAGAGGGCGTGACCACGGGGATTTCCGCGCATGATCGCTCCCGCACGATCCAAGTCGCGATAGACCCCACCCTCGACCATGATGCGATTGTGTCGCCGGGCCATATCTTTCCGCTCGTTGCGCGTGATGGCGGAACGCTTGTGCGTGCTGGGCATACCGAAGCGGCGGTCGATATATCGCGCATGGCCGGGCTTTATCCCGCCGGTGTGATTTGCGAGATCATGAATGATGATGGCTCGATGGCGCGGATGCCGGAGCTTGTTGCCTTTGCCCAATTACATGGGCTGAAGATTGGCACCATTGCGGACCTGATTGGCTGGCGGCGCAAGAATGATCGCTATTTGGAGCGCCGCGTCGAAGCCCCGCTTGAGAGCGAATATGCGGACGGGTTTAGAACCATCGTCTTCCGCAACAATATCGATGGTACCGAGCATATCGCGCTGGTTAAAGGCGACATCACGCCAAATGAAACCACGCTGGTGCGGGTCCACCGTCTCGATCTGATGAGCGATCTATTGGCCTCGAAAGGCCCGCGTGAAGGCATGGTCAAACACGCCATGCAGGAAATCGCTGCCCATGATGGACCAGGGGTCATTGTCTTTGTGTATTCGATGACAAACGACATTATTGCGACCCGCCTCGGCGCGAAAGCCATTGCCGAAAAAGACCCAACACGTCCTTTGCGTGAATATGGTATCGGCGCGCAAATCCTGCGTGATCTGGGTGTCCAGAAAATGATATTCCTCTCTGATGCTGCGCCGACACGCCTTGTAGGGCTTGACGGATACGGTTTGAGCATAGAGGGGTGGCGGCCACTGAATAAGGAAAGCTCTGAATGAACAAGCCCCGCG
>CAZXTI010000159.1:0-4755 GCA_964643565.1 uncultured Hyphomonas sp.
ACCTTATAGAGCGAGATCGCAATCAACATGCATGTCCACAAGACCCAAAGCGTTGGTGCATAGGCAAGCCCCATGCGGAATAATACATCATCGGCCACCTCACCCGGCACTGGATTGTCCGGCAAGCTGGCGAACGCCATGATAAAGCCAGCGGCAAAAGCCCCAAACCCGCTCGAAGATTTGCGAATAAAGGTCACCGCCGCATAGAAAACACCCTCAGAGCGCCGCCCTGTTTTCAACTCACTGACCTCCACAAGATCAGCAATCATCGAGCGCAACACAATCTGCGCCGCGATGATGAGCGCCGTATCAATCAGCACAACCGCCGTAATCAATGGAAATAGAATTGGATCCCCGTTTTCCGGCATCAGCCCAAACAGACGCAACACGACCGGCAAAGGCGCGATTGAAAACGCCATAACCCCAAGCAGCAGCACCGCGCCTCTTTTGCCAAGCCAGCGCACAAAACGCGGCGCAGCGACCCCGCCGATCAGCGCCGAGAAAATCACAATCCCGGCCTGAATAAAAATCTCACTGGGCGCGAACTCCCAAAAGAAGGTTGCCAAAATAATATTCATCGCAAGCGCAACACCGGCCGCAATGCCGCCAAACATGCTCGCCACGAAAAGCGCAGCGAAAGATTTCTCCCGTAGCGTTTCATTGATCTCCTTGAAGACGCCGCCAATGCCCAGCTTGCGGCGCGGCGGCGGAGGGTCAAAAGTTTTGATCCGGCTATGTGTTCCCAGCGCCGACAGCAATATGGCAAGGAAAATCACGCAAGACCCCAGCAATCCGAAATGGACATAAGCATCCGGATTTAACTGCCCGTTCTCATACGCAGCCGTGGGCCGGAAGAAAAACCCAAACCCCAGCATTGTCATTAATGTGCCGAATATCCACCCAAACGTGCCACGAAACGCCTGCAAGTCGGCACGCCGATCATAATCACGCGCCAGTTCCGGCAGCAAAGCCGAGCTTGGTGTTTCATAAAACGTAATAAACGTCCGTATCAGGATCGCCATAACCAGCATGTAGATGAAAATGCCGTCATGCCCCCAATCAGGCGGCGACCATAGGAAGAAATAAGAGACCGTTACCGGCACAAGCGCGAAATACATAAACGGATGGCGTCGGCCCCATTTCGATCGCCAATTATCAGACAGATATCCCACAATCGGATCGCTCAGCGCATCAAACACCAGCGCGATCAGCAACACCAACCCAACCAGACGGTCATCAATACCAATGACAGTGCCATAGAACAGGAGAAAGAAGACGGCGAAGCCATTATCCTTGACGCCATAAGCGGCCGCGCCAAAGCCATAAGCCAAGCGTGTGAGCACAGGCAATCGCTCACCTTGCGCCGGATGTGCGCCGACCCCATCGCTCATGGCCTCTCCCTCTTTTCGTATTATATCAGCCAGCCTGCCTGCCCGCACCCGATCTGTCTAGGCCTTGGGCAGTATTGGCTAGAGCCCCAAAACCAAAGCGACGCACAGGCCAATCGAACCTGTACGTCGCTAAGTTGTTTCAGTATTTCACCGCAAGGGACAGTGCCCCTCGCCGCAGTTTAGAATTTGATCTTCGCTGCTGCGATGTAGCCAGTTGAATCATTGCGAAACACTTCTGAGCGCTTCTTGTCATAGCTCAGATAGAGCTTGTCATCGACAATATCGAAATGCTTGGCCGAGCCGACTTTCCATTTTCCCTCCGCCAGCGTCGAGGGGCAATAGCCACCAAATTCGGGAACATATTTCGCCGGATCCCGCAAAAACTCATCCCGGTTTTCTTCTGAGGAAAAGCGCCACTGCGTATTATCATATTCGGCGGTAATCGCTTTGCTGCCCTCAACAGGCCCAGCTTCAGACCGGTAGGAGACGACATCTCGTCCATCAATCGCATATGGCTTGCCATACCAAGCGCTTTGTCGATCGCTATTACGCTCGATTTGCGCTGGTGCCTCTACCTCAGTGACAAGTTCAACCGCTTCAGCAGTTTCTACTTGCTCAATGATTGTTTGTGCAGTGCCGGTTTGTTCAGTGATTGTCTGCGCCGAGGCTGATCCGGCTGCAATCATGCCAGCCGTGATAAGTGTTGCCGTCAATAAAATACGCATATTTACTTCCTCATTTGTCTCTCATGCCCCCTATATGCCCCAAACCAACGCGGAAAGCTAATCACTTACACTCACAGACTGCCACTTTAAATCACACGAAAACGCGCGCATATGTGATGTAACCCACTCAAGAAACACAAAGGTCACGCCCCTTGTCAGCGCCGCTCCCTCCTCCTCTGGAATACCGTCCGGGCCTCGGCCAGCGCATCGGCCTGTTTGGCGGCTCGTTCAATCCAGCCCATGCAGGCCATATGCATGTCGCGGCCACTGCGCTTGAACGCCTTGAGCTGGATTGGGTCTGGTGGATCGTCGCACGCGGCAATCCGCTAAAGTCAGACCATGGCGATTTTGCAGCCCGCCTCGCCTCGGCCAAAGCCATTGCCGACCATCCGCGCATGCGTGTCCTCGATATCGAGCAGCGCCATGAGCTGACCTATTCCATCGACACGATCACGCGGTTTCAAGCGCGCAACCCAACCGCGCGCTTTGTCTGGCTGATGGGCGGGGATAATCTTGCCCATTTCCACAAATGGAAAGATTGGGACACCATCGCGGCGCGCGTGCCCATTGCGGTCATCGCCCGGCCCGGCGCATCGCTCGGCGCAAGTGAATTTGAAACCCGCTTCGCTAACGACCGCCTGTCCGAAACCGACGCGGCCACGCTTCCTAACCGCCCTGCTCCGGTCTGGACCTACCTCACCGGAAAAATGGTGGACCTCAGTTCCACAAAGATACGCGCCAGCAGCAGTTAGAGGCCGGAAGAAGGCTTAAAGCCATGTCTGTTTTTGGTCAGGGGCTGTCGTAGCGCCAGCGTCTTACTTGGGGCGATTTTAAGCCGCTCGTTTTGGGGAAACTATTCCCGTTCTCGGATCATAGCACTGCTCGGCGTGCACGGCTGGTATATGCACTAGCCTCAGGTCTAATCCCGCACAGCAATAAGCAGAGCTAGACACAAATTATGCTGCTATGAGGCTCTTGGGATCAAAGCTTTGCAGCCACGTGTACAGCTCATCAGCAGAAAGAGCTTTTGCAATCAGAAAACCCTGTACTATTTGTGCGCCTGCACTATGGACAAAACTGAAATCAGCTTCGGTTTCGACACCTTCAGCAACGATCGTCATATTCAGCATGGCAGCAAGCCGAATGCTGGCCTCAACCGTCGTTTTTGCAAACGGGTCGGTCTGTGCTCCCTGAACAAAAGACTTATCGATTTTTAGCTCGTTGAAAGGATAGAGCCGCAATTGTTCAATACTGGTCGCCCCGGTTCCAAAATCATCGATGCTGAGCTTGAAACCAAATAACCGCAAACGGGAGAGCACCTCCAGAACATTTGCATCATAATCCAAAAGCCGTTCTTCGGTGACTTCTAAAGTAATCGTTTGAAGATCAACTCCAGCAGATTTAAACCTGTCGGCAAGCAGATCAGGCAAACCAAGATTGCGCAACATGACGGGACTTATATTAAATGACAAATCGAGTTTTAAGCCACGCGCGCTCCAACTTTTGACGTGCGCAATCACCTGCTCTATCAAGCCAAATGTCAGTTCTTCAAGAAGGTCATATTGATCTGCTGCTTTCAGACAAGCCTCCAAACTTAGCATATGGCCGTCGTCAGAGAAAACCCGTGCGAGAACCTCTGCGCCTGTAATTCTTTGGAGTTTTAAAGACAGCTTAGGTTGATAATATGGCACCAACCGCTTTTCGGCCATTGCCGTTTTCAAAGCATGGCGGGTCATTGGTTTTGCCGCTGTGTCAGCGTCTTCATGTTTGGTTTGCAAGAGCAAGCTTTCAAGGGCTTGTACAGTAAGAGGTTTCTTGATCGTTCCAAGAATACGCACGCCCATCATGATGGCCATACGTTGAACGGCGCTGATGACCGCTCCCGCTTCGCCACTTGCAATGATAAGCGCCCCGGCAAATCTTATATTTGCAAGCTCCCTTACAACGCTCACACCATCCAGTTCAGGCATTTGTAAATCACAAAGGATCAGATCAAATGTTTTATCTGAAGATACGATCTGCTTTAGGCCGTTAGCTCCGTCTTCTGCAATTTCCACGTCCTCTACGCCGAGCACACGCAGTGCATCTTCGGCGACCATCCGAAATATCGGATCATCATCAATGATAAGGGCGTTGGCAAACTGCATTATGTCTCTCGAGTTTTATACATGGAACATCATCATTCTATAAGGTGGGCATAGCCATCCCTAATCGCCGCAGCACCTACCCCATCCGGGACTGGAATATCCGAGCTCGCATAATCGGTTTTGAGAACCAGGTTTGGTCCATTGTTCAGTTCAAAAGCTTTTGCAACAATCACTGTATACTCTGATAAATCTGCAACCGGCCTCTCTCCATCAATCACGAGCTTATCATCAGGCAAATAAATTGTCCCGACCAGCCGCCTGGCATTGTCACTTCTAATGACATGCCCATCTCGAAGACCGGCTCCCTTGCCAACTGTCTTCGCAAGAGGGTTGTTTTCGTCAGAGAAGAAGAGCAAGCCTGCCAAGCGCCCGCTACGCGGCGCAGCTAATGAGATATTGGACTCAGCTGCGAAGTCTAGTTTTGCATCCTTGCCGGTAAAATAAAATCCGACACTCTGCCCGGAAAGGCCACCTTCATTCATAACCGAGAGG
>CAZXTI010000160.1:0-4704 GCA_964643565.1 uncultured Hyphomonas sp.
GCGCGCCAATTTATTGCGCCCGACAAGCGCATTGACGAGAGATGATTTGCCAACATTTGAGCGCCCGGCAAAGGCAATCTCACTGCGGTCCCCGGGGGGCAATTGGTGCAAGGCGGCGCACCCCAGCACAAATGAAACCGGCCCGGCACACAAAAGCCGTCCGGCCTCGATCTGATCTGGACCGAACTGCTCTGACACCTTAGGTGCCCCCGCCCGGATCGTCGTCATCAAGGTCGGCTTTTCCAAACCGCTTCTTCAAAAACTTGTCGAACCCGGTTTCAACGCCATTGCGCCGCATAATGTAATATTGCTGCGGAATCTGAAGCGTCATGTTCCAGACAAAATACATCACCAGTCCGCCAGCCAAGCCGCCAAACACAAACATGAAGATCAGCGGCAGGAACATAATCATACGCTTCTGCATCGGGTCCGTTGGCGGTGTACCCATGGATTGCGAGATGAACATGGTCCCGCCATACATTAGCGGCAAAATGCCAATACCGATGATAAAGCCCAGCAGCGGAATACTCTTCACGCTCTCAGCCGCCCAAGGCAGAAGACCAAACAGATTACCAATCGCGGTCGGGTCCGGCGCAGCCAAATCCTTCAGCCACAAGAACGGCTCATGGCGCATCTCAATCGTGACGAACAAGACCTGATACAGCGCGAAGAAAATCGGCATCGTCGCAAGCAAGGGCAAACACCCGCCCAGCATGCCAAGCGGGTTCACATTTTCCCGCTTATAGAGCGCCATAATCTCTTGCTGCTTGCGCTGAGGATCATCGGCAAATTGCTTCTGGATACGCTCCATCGGCTCTTTCAAGCGCTCCGTATTCTTACGCATCACAGCCATTGCCGCATAGGATTTATTATAGAGCGGGAACAAGATCAGCTTAACCAGAACCGTGAAGGCCAAAATCGCCAAGCCAAATGACCCGACAAATCCTTTAAGGAAAACCAGCGCAGCAAAAAACGGCTTTGTCAGAAAATAGATATATCCCCAGTCAATCGCATCATCAAAGCGCGGAATACCCAGTTCATTTTTATACGCACGCAAAACATCCAGCGTTTTGGCCCCAGCAAAAACGCGCTGCTGTGAGGTGATCGCACCGCCGGCAGGAATATCGGCCTCGGTGCCAACAGTTTGCACCTCGTAAATATGATCTTGCGCGCGCGGGATCCGGTTGAATTTGGCGCTAAACTCCTGCGACTGATCGGGCACAAGCGCACCCAGCCAATACTTATCGGTAAAGCCAATCCAGCCGCCCTCATCACTGGTCTCAGCCACAGAGGTGTTTTTCTCAAGCTTCTTGTAACTCTCTTTAACCAGCGTGCCTTCCATCGCCCCCATCAAGCCAAGAAAAACCAGGCCGCGATCCTTGTTCGCGCCCGGTGTCGTTGCTTCGAGAAACTCTTTGGAGGCGCCATGGCGACGCACAGACCCGACCGGACGCACCCGTAACAAGTTGCCACTCGTATTGGTGATCGTATCGGAGAAGGTGAACATGAAGTTCTCATCCATCGCGATCTCACGGTCAATCTGCACGCCGGGCTTGCTAAAGCGTACCGTCACCGGAGAGGACGGCGTCAGCTTATCGCCAGAAACCACGCTCCACGTATCGCGCACCGACACGACAGGGACATTATTCTCGTCAATCCAGAACCAGCCCGCATAATAAGCGCTTTGCGTGCCTTCTGGCCGTAAGAGACGGATCTCATTCTCGCGCTTCCAACTGTCATGATAATTCTTCAGGCTAAGATCATCGATCATCGCGCCCGTCAGCCGGATCGAGCCATCAACGCCGGGGCCGTCAAAGCTGATCCGCGCATTACGGGCCAGCGCCTCTTCTACCGTCGCAGCAATCTCAACGGTGGGGGCAATCTCCTCACCCTGCTCGCGTTCGACCTGAGCCTGTTTGGCAGCCTCCTGACGGCGCTTCGCATCCGGTTCGATCACAAATGTCTGGTACGCAAATAAGAACAACACCGCGATGACGATGAAGAGTATAAGGTTCCGTTGATCCTGTTGTGGTTCCATGAGGTCAATAACAGCCTATCTTGAGGGGAGATCATTCATATCGTCCGAAAACAAAAACAAAACCCTACTCCACCTTGTTCTTGTTCTCGATATCTAGCTTCGCCGCGAGGCTTACCAGCGCCGTTTCCATATCGTCAAGCAAACGCTGCCATGCAAGGGTTGCGGTAAATTGACGGGCAATAAAAACATAATCGACACCGGGCAAACCATATTCGGGCAAAAGCTGTTGCGCAGCGGCCTTCAAACGCCGCTTCGCGCGGTTGCGGATCACAGCATTGCCGATCTTTTTTGTCGCCGTAAACCCTGCCCCAATATGAGTTGTCTCATCGCGCTTTGGGCGTCGCCGGGCTTGAATAACGAGCGCCTTGGCCCGGTGTGATATGCCAGCGCGCGCATAAAGAAACTGCGGCCGACGCGTTAAGCGGACCACAGTTTGAGCTTCATCGAATTGATCAAGTGTCATGAGGGCCATCGCCCCTGCAATTTATGCAGACAGGCGCTTTCGCCCTTTAGCACGGCGGCGTGCAAGCACTTTGCGTCCATTCTTGTCAGACATACGTGAGCGGAACCCGTGACGACGGGCGCGCTTCAAGCGGCTTGGCTGAAAGGTACGTTTCATCGAACTGGCCTTTAAAAGTCTATCTAAAATTCAAAGCGCGTCGATACAGCGGCTAACGCGCCGCGTCAAGCATTTATAGGGTGAAGAATGGCCTGGATCGTGACTGCACACAGTTTTTTACCTCGCTTGCGGAAAAACGAGGCGTGGGCTAGAAATTCCTCAGACAAAAAACACCTATAATGCATTGATTGCAATGAAATAAATCCCCATCACGCCCTTTTCCCAAAACCTTCACACCAGCTTTACCAATCCGAGACAAGCTGTGACGTGAAAAACCTCCCCATCATTGTTATGTACACTTCAGACGAAATCAAAAGAGATCACAGCCTATGTTAAAGCCATTGCTTTCTTCCCCTGCCATTTTGGCCTCCCTTGCCATTTTGGCATTTGCTAGCCTGCCAGCGCTGCAACCAGCAACCGCGCAGGCAACGCTAAGCTCAACAAATGCGCAATCCGCGAATATGCCGCAAGCGCATCAGGCTTTGACACAAATCCTAACGACATATGTCAAACCAAGCGCCGACGGCGTTAATCGCTTCGACTATGGCGCGCTCAAAGCCAATGCAGCCGACAGCACAATCCTTGATACCTATATTGATAGCTTCGCCACGCTGGATATCGCCGCCCTGCCGAAACCGGACCAATATGTTGCTTGGGTCAATCTCTATAATGCGGTGACCGTGCAATATATTCGCGATCGCTACCCGACACGCTCTATTCGCAGCGGCTATATCATTGGCCCTTGGAAGAAAGTCTATGCCAATGTAAACGGCGAAAAAATCTCCCTCAACGATATTGAGCACGAGGTTCTTCGCAAGCAGTGGAGCGACCCACGCACACATTACGCGGTCAATTGCGCCTCTTTCGGTTGCCCCAATCTGAAGCCGACAGCTTGGGAAACCGCAACACTCGAACAAGACCTCGACGCAGCAGCGCGCGCTTATATCAACCATCCGCGCGGCGTAACAATTAGACGCGATGGCCGCCTGCAAGTCTCAACGATCTACAAATGGTTCCGAGAAGATTTCGGCGGTTCAGAAGCCGGTGTCATTGAACATTTGCGCACATATGCCGAACCGGATCTGCGCGCCAAAATCGACGCTAATCCCGACATCAGAAACTATGAATACGACTGGTCTCTGAACGATATAAAATAAATCCTCCTCACAGAAACTTGAACACAGAAACTAAGGACAACCCCAATGTCTATCGATATGACTAATCAAATGATCGAAGAAACAAAACAGAAAAAAACGCTCGGCGGACACCTGAAAAGCTTTGCGCCTTTGATCGTGCTGCTTGGCGGACTTGGCTTCGCCCTCTCCCAAGGCTGGCACGAGCTTTTGACCTTGGAATCGATCCGAACAAACATCGGAGCCGTTGACGCCCAGATTGCATCGAACTTCCTGCTCGTCTTTGTTGGCTTTATGCTGATCTATGCAGCGGCGACAGCCTTCATGGTGCCTGCCAGCTTCCTGACGATTGCCGGCGGCGCGATTTTCGGTCTGACCTTCGGCATCCCTCTGTTTGGTGCACTGGCAACCGTTGTCGGCGCAACGCTCGGCGCGTCGATCCTCTTCGCGGTTGCCAAAACATCACTCGGCGAAACACTTCGCGGTATTGCTGGCCCGTTCATCTCCAAGATGGAAGACGAATATAATGAAGCCCCGGTTCTATACCTCGTGATCTTGCGCCTGGTACCAGCCGTCCCCTTCGCGGTTGCCAACATCGCACCCTCCCTTCTCGGTGCGAAATTCCGCCATTACCTGCCAACGACCTTCTTCGGCATTATGCCGGCAACACTGGCTTATAGCTGGATCGGTGCTTCGGCCGCAGAAGTTATCCGCGACACAACCGTGTCTCTGGATAATGCTGGTGCGTTCATTGGCGACCTTACCGGAAAGGTCGCTCCGGCCTTCATAGCGCTCTTTATTGTGTCCCTTATTCCGGTTGCTATCAAGAAATTCACCAAAAAAGGCGCGAAAGCACAAACCGAAGAATAGCGCGAAATTGATATACCATAGCTAACAGAGGCGGTACGAGGGTG
>CAZXTI010000161.1:0-4697 GCA_964643565.1 uncultured Hyphomonas sp.
TGCGGTTCTGTTAGAGTTTAGGTGGAAATCACGTTGTTTATTTGCCGTGCGCCCGCTTTACGTTGACGTTCGCGTAAGGTTAGGCTAGGCTCAAGCCATGGGAAATACTACAAAGACAATGGTCGCAAAGTCTGTGTCCGTAGCGGAAGCGCGTACATATTCTATTTCTGAGCTAGCTCGTGAATTTGGCGTAACGGCACGCGCCTTGAGATTTTACGAAGACAAAGACCTTCTCCATCCAGCGCGTGATGGCATGACCCGTGTTTACTCGCACCGGGATCGCGTGCGTTTAAAGCTTATCGTTCGCGGCAAGCGCGTTGGTCTGCCACTGGCCGATATTCGCGATATTCTTGATCTTTATTCTATTGGAGGTGATCAGCGCGTTCAGTTGCGCGCGACGCTGGAAAAGTTCCGAAAGCAAATTGTCGAGCTGGAAAATCAGCGCAGCGATATTGAAACGGCCTTAGAGGAATTGCAAAAGGGGATCGTCTGGGCTGAGGAGAAGCTGAACTCTGCTGAGCCGAGCGAGGCGACCAGCGAGAAATTGCGCGCCTATGATGCCGTTGCGCGCGCGCAAATGGATGATCAAGTTTGATTCGCTTTTATAACTGACCCTGCTTATAAAAACTGAATATTAGAGAACAGTTCAACGCTTTCCATCTAGAGGAATTATCCTGAAATGCCACGATATGATGCGCCTGCACGCGATATGCAGTTTGTTTTGCATGAACTCCTGAATATGAGCGCCTATTCCAACCTTCCGGGGTTTGCGGATGCGACGCCAGACCTGGTTGACCAGATTATTGATGAGGCGGGCAAATTTGCCAAAGACGTTTTGCATCCTCTCAATATGGTTGGTGACGAGCAAGGCTGTGTGCGCAACGCTGATGGATCGGTGACCACGCCAAAAGGCTTTAAAGAAGCCTATCAGCAAATGATTGAGAATGGCTGGCCGCTCTTGGGCGTTGAAACCGAAATGGGCGGTCAGGGTCTTCCTTACGTTCTTAATACTGCGATCAATGAGATGACATCTTCGGCGAATATGGCGTTCGGCATGTATCCGGGCCTAACGCGCGGCGCTTTTGAGGCGCTTATGGAGGGCGGCTCAGACGAGCAGAAGGCAATGTATGGTCCGAAAATGGCGGCTGGCGAATGGGCTGGCACCATGAACCTGACCGAGCCAAATTGCGGCACTGATCTTGGCATGATGAAAACCAAGGCCGTCCCGCAGGCGGATGGATCCTACAAAATCACAGGCCAGAAAATTTGGATTTCAGGCGGTGAGCAGGATTTAACCGAGAACATTATCCACCTGGTGCTCGCGAAGATTGAAGGCGCGCCGGACACGATTAAGGGTGTCTCGCTGTTTGTTGTGCCGAAATATATCGTCAATGAAGATGGCTCTCTTGGCGAACGTAATGATTGTGGTTGCGGCGGCCTTGAAGAGAAAATGGGCATTCATGGCAACGCGACTTGCGTGATGAATTATGATGGCGCGACCGGCTGGCTTGTTGGTGAAGAGAATAAGGGCATGCGCACCATGTTCGTCATGATGAACGAAGCGCGCCTTGGTGTTGGTATGCAGGGCTTGGCTCAGGCTGAGATCGCGTATCAAAACGCGGCCGATTTTGCGCGCGACCGTTTGCAAGGGCGTTCGCTAACCGGTCCGAAAAACCCGGATGGCCCAGCTGATCCGATTATCGTACACCCGGATGTGCGCCGGATGCTGATGGACACGCGCGCCTTTATTGAGGGCGGGCGGGCCTTCCTCTACTGGACGGCGCTTTTTGGTGACTTGCAGGAAAAGTCACCTGACGAAAAAACGCGCGAAAAAGCAAAAGACTACATGGCTTTGATGACGCCTGTGCTCAAAGCATTCCTAACCGATCGCGGGCTAAAAGCATGTAATGACAGCCTGCAACTTCATGGCGGCTCAGGCTTTACCAAAGAATGGGGCATGGAGCAGTTTGTTCGCGATGTGCGTATTGCTCTGATCTATGAGGGCACCAATGGTGTTCAGGCGCTAGACCTTGTTGGGCGCAAGCTTGCCTCGAAGGGCGGCCGCGCGATTTTTGCTTTCTTTGCCGAGATGGATGATTTCATTGCTGAGAATGAAGGCAATGACGCGCTTGCGCCGTTCATTGCGCCGCTCGCCACAGCCAAGGCCGAAACCCAAGAGGGCACAACATGGCTGATGCAAAACGGCATGTCGGACTTTAACAATGCCGGCGCAGCATCGATGGATTTCTTGCAGCTCTTTGGTTTGACCGCTTTGGCCTATATGTGGGCGAAGATGGCAAAAATTGCTTTAGAAAAGCAGGCCGAGGGATCAAGCGATCCGTTCTATGCAGATAAGCTGATTACGGCGCGCTATTATATGGAGCGTGTCCTCCCGGAAAGTGCATCGCATTTGGCCAAGCTGAAAACAGGCGCGGCGACGATGATGGCGCTCGAATCGGAGCGCTTCTAAGCGCTGACGTTTCATCTGGTTGCGGCTGCTTGATGGCTCTATTCGCATTCTGCCAATGCGTAATCGACCATTAGCTCAACGAATAGAATGTCCGGATCGTCTGTCCACACCGATGGGTCGCTAATATCGCGGCCAAGCCATGACAGGACGTTACCGCCAAGGCAGTCGGCTTTGTCCTCGCCTAGCGCGGCGAAGGATTGGAAATGGAGATAATCTGAAGCGCCAACAATGAAGCCGATCCAAAGCGAAGGGGATTTCTCTTTCGCGTTGAGTTTGGCCATTTCTGCCACTGTTGGGGGTGAGCCGATCCCTATACTTCCGGGAGGACATTCATCCACTGTGAGATTGGCCGCTTCGCTGATGACGGGTGTACCAGGGGGCGTGTTCAGCGCGACTTGTTGAAACTGGTCAGATAGGTTTGAGATGCAAGCGCGCTGGTCTCGTGAGCGCCCATTTAGATGCGCCGACGTTTGCATGGCGCCAATCGCGTAACCGCTTTGTCCGGCTTCGGTCAGCAGAGAGAACTGTTCGGCGCGAACCGGAGTATTGACGTCTTCCCATGCGATTGATTGTGCGGCGCTGGTCGGTGTCAGCGTAAGAATTACGGCCGCGATTGTGATGAATGTTCTCATCTGTTTTCCCCTTTTTGAGAATGTCCCTTGTGATCTGAGAGGCGTTGAATCCGGGGAGAATGGGTCATGTTCTTACGATCAGGCCGTTTTAAGGGCGGGCGGGTGGTATTTTGCGCGAATTAATGCTGCTGGTTTTCCTTAGGGCATACTGGTGTAATGGCAGAAGTCATAGTAAGGTTCCGTGAACGTAAACGGAAATCCCTTAGGCGTTTTATTAAAGCAAGAAAGACCGCTTGATACGCCGTGCGGCCGAGGGGATGAAAATGATGATCGCGAGGACGCCTTATAGATGAGTGAGTTTGATCCACGCGCTTTCTTTACAGATGAAGCAGCGCCGCCTGCGCCAAAGCATTTGGGCTGGAAGCTGCTGGATTTCGATATGGAGCGCGGTTGGGTGAAAATCGGTTTTACGCCTCGCAAAGAATTTCTGAATTTTGGCGGTAGCGTGCAGGGCGGGTTTCTTACCGCGATGCTCGACGATACGCTTGGCCCGGCCGTGTTGATAAAGGCGCAGCGACCCTTGGTGGTTCACACGATCGATTTGCACACACACTTCCTGCGCCCGGTTGGGATAGGCGATGTCATTGTTGAGGCTGAGTGCACAAAGCTTGGCCGCTCTGTCGCTTATACTGAGGCAAAGCTTTTTGATGCAGCGGGCAAGCTATGCGCGCGGGCGACCTCAAGCGCTATGTACTCTGAAGTTTCAGGAGGCGCTGATGCCTGACGCGCACCGCATAACAGAGGTCTTCCCGTCGCCAAGCCCCAGCTCCAGCACGCTTGGTTTCGAGATTCTCGCCCTTGATATGGAGGCGTGGACAACGCGCGTGCGCTTTGACGGCAAGGAAGCTTTTCGCAATCCGGCAGGCTATATTCAGGGCGGCTTCCTCGCGGCCATGTTAGATGATACAATCGGCTTTCTTGCAGGCATGAAGGTTGCGCCGCGCGCGCTGCCTTCGACTGTTGACCTGCACACGACATTTTTGCGCCCTGTGCGCGTTGGCGCGATTGAGGTTGCCGCCAAGCTTTCGAATATCGGTAGAGCGATGATCTTTACCGAAGCCACACTTTACGACGCCCGCGGCAAGGAAGCGGCGCGCGCTACTGCCAGCCTGACGATTAATCACGTACAGGCCAAACCGAATACTTAGAGATCCAAGGAGACTTCTTATGAACGAAGCATATATTTACGACGCAGTGCGCACACCGCGCGGCAAGGGCAAAAAATCAGGCGCTTTGCATGAAATCACCGCGCTGGAGCTCGCCACGCAGCCGCTTCGCGCTATTCGCGATCGAAACGAGTTGGACACATCCGATGTTGATGACGTGGTGCTGGGTTGTGTGTCGCCAGTGGGCGAGCAGGGCGGCGACATTGCGCGCATTGCTGTACTCAACGCTGAATATGCCGAGACTACCGCAGGCGTTCAGATCGACCGCTTTTGCGCATCCGGCCTTGAGGCCTGCAATATGGCCGCAGCCAAGGTGATGACCGGCGAAGCTGATATGGCCATCGGCGGCGGAATTGAAAGCATGTCTCGTGTGCCGATGGGCGCTGCAGGCGGTGCATGGTCATCAGACCCACAAATCGCTTTAAAAAC